>NZ_JBHYYB010000161.1:0-13573 GCF_042752535.1 Kitasatospora sp. NPDC059327
GTCCCCTCAGGAACCGACTCGATCCGGTGATCCGTCAGCGAGCTCATCAGTGACTCCCTTGATCAGGGTGTCCACCGAAATTCTGATACTCCCGCCGGTGGTCTCGGCGACATTGACCGCGCCGGTGATCCGGCTGCCGCAGACCCCGAACTGGGTCGCGCCGCGCGAGTCGATCCCGGTCGCCACTGTCGAGTCGGAGACGAACAGGGCCGCGCCGGGCTGGACCAGCACCGGGCCGTTGACGGTCGCGTTCAGCACGCAGGTGCTGCCGGTGGTGGCGAGCACCGTGCCGACGGTGCCGGTGACGGTCCGGGTGCAGGTCACGGTCTGGGTGAGGCTCTCCAGCGGGCCGGCCAGGTAGTTGCCGTCGCCGCCGTAGGAGGCGGTGATCGTGTGGGTACCGGGCGCCAGGTTGGACCAGGTGAGCGTGGCCTGTGCGCAGTGTGCCCCGCCGCCGGGGGCGAGGGTGCCGGTGCCGAGGAGCGTGCTGCCGTCCCGGAAGGTGACTGTCCCGGAGGGTGGCAGCGTCGGGTTGGTGCTCGGCGGTGCCGGGCAGACGGTGTCGGTGAAGGTGACCGGTTGCCCGAACGCCGCCGGGTTGGCCGACGAGGCGAGCGTCGTGGTGACGGAGGCCTGGTTGACCGTCTGGACCAGGGTCATCGCGGTGTCGCCCTGGTAGTTGGCGTCACCGTTCTAGGCGGCGTCGACGTTGTGGCCACCGACGCCGAGGGCGGAGGTGTTGGCCGAGGTGACTGCCTTGAGCTGCTGGAAGTCGCCGAACAGCCGCTCACGGGGGGGACCGGCGGTGCCGACCTGCGTGGTGTAGGTCTGCAGCACGGTGTCGGTGAACGTGGCCCCGTGGTCGGCGCTCCGGGCGAGGTGCGCGGAGAAGGTGGGGAAGCCGCTGGCGTTGTCGCCTTCGGAGGTCAGGTAGAGGACGCCGACCGTCCCGTCGCCGAGTACGGCCACGGATGGGAGCACCGCGTCGGTCGAGGTGGAGACGTTCACCTCGGCGCCGACGTTGAGGCTGCCCGCGCCGTTGTCGGTGAGCCGCCTCATCCGGATCTGGTTGGTGCCCGAGACGTCCACGCCGTAGGCGACGAACACGTCGCCGTTGCCCGGGTCGACGGCGGCGTGGTGGACGCCGCCGATCAACGCGCTGACCCCGCCGAACTTGAAGCCCTGGTTGCCCTGGTCGCTGCTGACCGTGGCGACGGTGATGCCGCTGGTGTTGCTGTCCAGGGTCCAGTTCGCCCCGCCGTCGGTCGACCGGTTGAGGCGGATGGTGACGGGCTGGGGCTGGCTGGCCGTGTTGCTGCCGCCCTCCTGGTAGAGGGCGTACATGGTGCCGTTGCGCGGGTCGGGGGCCAGGCGGAGCCCGCCGTTGATGCCGTCCTGCAGGGCGCCGATACCCACCGGCTGGTCGTTGGCGACGGGAAAGTCGACGGGGCTGGCGCCGCGCGAGACGGCCACTCGGTCGTGCGGCTGGGTCGCGGTGGCGTTGAAGTCCTGGAAGCCGACGTACACGTCGTCCTGGCTCGCCGTGGTCGGGTCACGGTTGACGATCAGCCAGGGCTGGTCGGTGTTGGTGCGGGTGTTACTGGTGAGCTGCGTGGTGGTAGGGGTGGGGTTGTTCCAGCGCCATGACGAGGCCTGGGTGGGGTCGGTGGTCGAACCGGAGACCACCTGGACGGTGCCCGGCGGGCAGGTGAGGAAGGTGCCGTAGAGCGTGCCGTTGCGGCCGTAGTCGATGGTCTGGTCGCACGGGCCGCCGGAGGTGTTCGCCACGCCCGGGGGTACCGGGATGGCCGCCTCGTCGGTCCAGGTGATCCCGCCGTCGGTGGAGTAGAGCAGGTCGGCGGTGTTGTTCCAGGCGGAGCCGGCGGACGCGAACCGGGTGATGGCGATCTGGTGGGGGTCGGCCGGGTTGATCACGATGGACGGTTCGCCGAACGTGGTCGAGCTGCTCGCGGCGGCGTCCGCGTCGACGACGTACACGCCGGGAGCCCGAACGTGCGGGCACACCGCCCTGGGGGTGGAGGGCCCCGGTCGGGTCGTGCGGTCGCGCGGCTGGTCGCCGGCGCCCCGGTTCGCGGACACGGTCGGGCTTTCGTCCGCCCACGCGTTCGCGGACGACAACAGCGGACCGACTGCCAGCGACAGGGCGAGGGCCGCGCCGAGCGGCCGTCTGAGCGGGATCGGTCTCCGCCGGGATGCGGGTCTCACAGGGCCCGTCCTCTCGTGAGGCGGTCAGGGCGAGCACAGCTTCCGATCGGGCGGGCCGACCCGGTCACGGGGCACACCCGACGACCATCCGTTCGTACTCGAAACTCAAGCCGATCGGCCCACGCCCACACCCCGGCTCCGTGCCGCCACTTCGGTGGAAGGACCCCGGCGTCCTCGGCGCCACCGGACCTGGAGAGCACGGCCGCTTCGGCCGCCGCCCCGAACGCGGCGAGGACGAGAACGAGGACGGCTTCCACGAGGAGCGGCGGGCCGGAAACCGGCCCCCGCCCTCCGCCGACAGCACGTGGTCCGTCTCCCGCCGGTCTCGTTGCGGAGCCGGGTGGTGGTCTCGTCGTGGTGGCCGAGGGTCCGCGACGATGGGGCAGCGTTCCGGGCACGACCTGCTTCACAAGCTCGCAAGCGTGCAACGCGTGCACGCCGTTGCGTGGTGGAAGGGGTATCCGTCCCCGCCGTTGCGGCGTGGACTGGGCGTTGCCGGATCGGCGTCGACGCACGGTGCGGGCTCACCATCACCGCGGCCGGCCCGGCCCGGGTGCTACCGCCGCGGCCGGATCCACGCGCCGCCCGCCGCGGCCGGCGGTGGGCGGTGGGCGGTGGGCGCCGAGGACGGGACCACCGGTGGCGGGGGTGGGCCGGACACCGGCCCACCCCGCAGGACCCGACCGGGCCCCGCCCGGCCGCCCAGGCCCTTCCAACCCAACGGACCAGCAGTGCCCCACGAAGGGGGAGACACGATGACCGCTCTCGACGACGCCCACGCCATGCTCCGTACCTACAGCACCACGTGGTACGAGCCGGTGATGGCGATGCCGCCCGGCCTGAACGAGGCCACCAGCTGCGCATACCTGCTGATGCGCGGCATCGACGAGATCGAGGACCATCCCGCCCTCGACGGCCTGACCAAGGCGCGGCTGCTGGAGCGGGTCGCGGGGATCTGGCAGAGCCGGTACACAGCGGCCGACTTCACCGCCGCCTTCCGCGGCCACGAGGCCACCCTCCCGGAGGTCACCCTCCGGCTCGCGCAGTGGTCCGCGCTCGCACCGCCCCAGATCGGGCCGCGGGTGGTGGAGACGTTCATCGCCATGGCCGAGCGCATGGCCGACTGGGCCCGCCACGACTTCACCGTCCGCACCCAGGCCGACCTGGACCGCTACACCTACGCCGTGTCCGGCACCCTCGTCCTGCTGCTGTCCGACCTGTGGGCCTGGCACGACGGAACCCGCGCCGACCGCACCCACGCCATCGGCTACGGCCGCGCCCTGCAGGCCGCCAACATCCTCATCGACCGCGACGAGGACACCGGCCGCGGCGTCGACTTCTGGCCCCACACCTGGCAGGCCGACGACATGACCCGCTACGTCGGCACCGAACTCGCCCTCGCCGACGCCTACCTGGCGGCCCTCCCGCCCGGCCCGGCCCGCACGTTCTGCGCCGAGCCCCTGAACCGGGCCCACCTGGCCACGGGCATCCGCCCCCGGACCACCACCGCCCGCACACCATGACGGCCCCCGGCGACGGGAGCGCATCGGCACGGGCGACCGACCCGCCCCGGCCCTTCCCCAGCGCCTCCCACCCGGGCGCAGACCGGATCGAGGAACGGACCGCCACCCGGCCGGAGAAGTCCGCCCTCCACGAGGAACTCACCCGCCACACCGGCTGGGGCCTGCCGGCGTCCATGACGCGCAGCCGCAGAGACCTGGACCGTACCGTCATGGCCGGCAGGATGCTGATCCGGCACGGCCAGTACGAGGAGGCGGGCTCCGAACTCCCGGCCGCGGACGGGGACCCTGTCCGCGGCGCTCGGAACATGCTGCCCTGCCGGCAGATCCTGGAGGACCCCGAACACCGTCGCCACCCCGGGACGGGTCAGCCGGTTCGATGCGAGCCCGACCCGGCAGATGCTCGGCGCCGCCTGCGCGATCCCGCACGACACCACCGGGACCCGGCCGACACTCGGCGGCCACCTGGCCGACGCCTACGTGCACGGCCGGTACGCGCCTTTGCGAGCCTTCACCGCGGCGTGCCGACAGGACGTGACACGACGCGGCGCGCGAAGGACCCTGCGGTCAGCTGCACCCGCGGCTGTGAGTTCCGGTTCGAAACAGACGAGTTGACCGAAGAAGGAAGCCGATGACGGAGTTCGACGCCTGGAACGAGGATGCGTTCTCCCGTTTCAGCCACCCTTTCCCCTGCGCCGTCCATCCGGACGTCGATGCCATCGCCGCGCATCTCGACACCTGGTCGGCCGGGATCGGGGACGAGACCAATGCGCTGGTCGCCCAGCAGCAGATCGCCGGTCTTGCCGCGTACCTGTACCCACGCGCACGGCGCCAGCCGCTGGACACGATCTTCCTCCTCGCGGTGATGGTCGCCTGGATGACGTCCTACGACGAGGCCGGATTCGAAGTCCCCTCGCTGCGAGGGGACATCGGCCGCACCGCCGGCAACCTGCTGTGGGCGCAGGAAATCTCCGAGGACCCCGACGCCGAACTGCCCGCCGGCACCGACCCCTACCTGCACGCCTGGCGCCAAGCACAGCTCGACCTGCGCCGCCTCGCCTCAGGCTCGCAGGTGCTGCGGTTCAACCACGGGCTGACACGGCTGTTCGCGGCCTGCGGCGCGGAGTCGCTCTACATCACCGCCGGCGTGGTGCCCCACTACCGCGAAATGCTCATTCTTCGGCGTATCGCCTCAGCCATAGGCACCCACGGCTGCTCCACGCTGCTCGAGGTGGGCGGAGGCTACGAACTGCCCGAGGCGACCTGGAGTCACCCGGACCTCATGCGCCTGGGCCGGCTGTCCGACGACATCACCCGTTACTTTAACGACGGCATGGCCCTGCCGCGTGACATGGAGTTGAGCCACGTGCCCATGAACGTCGGTGTCGCCATCGCCCGCGAGGACAACCTCGGCCCCGACCAGGCACTGGACCGCCTGGTGACCCTGCACCGCGAGCGACTCGACGAGTTCTGCCGACTCACCACAACCCTGCGCAGGACAGCCGGCATCGAGCTCCGGACCTACCTCACCGATCTTGAGTACTTGATCAGCGGGCATGAGCACTGGTACCGGACCACGAACCGGTACCACGGCACGGAAGAATTTGCACAGGGGTGAGCAGCGAGGACATTCCCGAACCGGTGGTCACACGCCCGTGGCGTCCCCCGGACGGACCAAGGCCGCGAGTGAGAGCGCGGCCGCCCCGGAGCCGGCCCGCGCAGGGGGTTTGGTCCTACCGGGCATGACGGATCGCCTGGGTGACGGCACGGCAGGACTGGTCCGACGGCCGGGTGATCGGGGCGACACCCAGGGGGCGGCGCAACTTACCGGAACGCCTCCGCCCCCAGGCCCCTGAGCCGTTCGTCGTGGGTCCTCTCCCGTTCCTCCGGCCGCAGCAGCGTGACCCCGTCCATCAGGAGCAGTCCCGCCACACCCGGTATCGACCCGTTGAACCCCAGGGTGCTGGCAGAACGGCGAGTGGCCCTTCCCCTCCGTGCGGGGATCGACGTCGGTCGTGCAGACCTGCACGTAACTCCCCTATCAGTCACGGCTTGTGAGCCTAACCGGGGCCACCGACAGTCGGGTCCGGGAGCGGCAGCCGCGGTGATCGTGCGTGTGGTGCTCCAGTCGGAAAAGCCCGGGCTCGGCACGGCGATCCGGTGCCGCTGCCCAGCGCGGGTGCTGGTGCAGGGCCGGGACCCAGCGGCTTCCCGTCGGGGTCGAGCGGGAGGACGGTCTTCTTGAGGTGGCTGTTGCACAGTGAGCAGGTGAGGACGTGGTCGGTTACAACGGAGCGCTTCGGTCGGCGAGTCGAGCGTTGACGCCGGGTTCGCAGGTGCGGCCGATCCGGGCGTCGTTCCTCTACGGGCGGGATCGTTCCGTCCGGGTTTCACCAGTAGACGATCACTCGTTCGGGTGAACGGCATGGATTGCCTACCAGGAATGATCACACCGGAACGAACATGTCTGTGACAGACCATCAGAGGCACTGCCACGGAAGGCGGAACATCCATGCCGGTCAACGGATCCCCGGAGAACCCGTTCGCGCTCAGCCCCGACGACGTCGCCAAGCTGGAGGCGATCCGCGAGGCACTGCTCGACCCGTCGCCGCGCCGGATCGGCAGGCTCGACCAGTGGGGTCTTGCCGACACCTACGAGGTGCAGGCCGAGATAGCCGAGTACCGGGAGTTCCAGATCACCATGGCGGACGGGACCCGGATCGACGCCGGCCTGAGCACACCGCGCAACCTCGCACCGGGACAGACCTGTCCCGCCGTCGTCATGCCGGCCCCGTTGAACGACTTCGGCCGGCTGGCCTACTTCGGCACGATCCCGCGCTGGACCCAAGGCGGCTACGCCGTCCTGACCTACAGCCAGCGCGGTCTGGCCCGCTCCGAGGGCAGGATCCAGGTCGCCGGCCCCCAGGACATCGCCGACGGCGTCGAGATCCTCGACTTCCTCACCGCGCAGAAAGGCATCGACCCGGAGCGGATCGGATGCTTCGGCGCCTCCTACGGCGCCGGCACCAGCCTGCTGCTCGCGGCGAAGGACCCCCGGGTCAAGGCCGTCGCGGGCGCCAGCGCCTGGGGCGACCTGTTCACCTCGCTGTTCGAGAACGGCACCCGGCACATCAAGGCCTTCGAGGCACTCGTGGCCCTGTTCCACGAGGACCGCTGCTCCGAGGAGTTCCAGGCGATCATCAAGAAGATCCGCGACAACGTCATCGACGAGGACGTCACGAAGTTCGCCGAGCTCCGCTCGCCGATCGAGCAACTGAAGGCCTACAACGACCGCGAACTGCCGATCCTGATAACCACCTCCTGGCACGAGACGATCTTCTCCGTGCCCGCCGTCGTCGACCTCTTCACCAAACTGCAAGGCCCCAAGTCGCTGCTGGTGCAGATCGGCGACCACGGCAACAGCGAACTGCCCGGCCTGTTCGGCGGCATCTCCAAGCCCACCGAGATGACCTACCGCTGGATGGACCACCACCTCGGTGGCGCCGCCGGTGACGGCGCCGAGCCGCAGTTCGGCATCCGCTCGGAGTACATGCACAACCTGCTGTCCGACCTCGCCCACGACGACTGGGCGGAGTACGCCCTCCCCAAGCAGCGCTTCCACCTCGGCGCCGTGCCCGCCGGGAAGCAGGACGCGCCGATGGCGCAGGGCCAGCCGCAGCCGGGCTGGACCCGCTCCGTCCAGGCCGCCGGTCCGGACACCGGGATCGTCGTCGCCCCGAAGCTCGTCCAGACCGGCGTGGCCGAGCGGGTGGGGCTCCCGCACGTCTACAAGACCGCGGAGATCAAGCGCGACGTCGCCGCCGTCTGGACCACCGCGCCACTGGAGCGGCCGATGCGCGTCCAGGGCGAGCTGGAGGCCCGGCTCACCGTGCGGCCGCAGACGAAGAACGCGACCTTCACCGCCTACCTGCTGGACTGCGACCCGGCGACCGGCCGGGCCGCGATCATCACCCACGCCCCCTACACCCTGACCGACCAGCAGGCCGCCACGGTGACCTTCCGCCTGCAGCCCGCCCACTACATCCTCGCCAAGGGCCGCCAGCTTCAGCTCATCGTCGACAGCTACGACCCGTTCTTCGCGGACGAGAACACCGTCCCCGCCGCCCTCGAAATCACCTCCCCCAAGGGCAACGAGTCCTACATCGACATCCCCCTCGCCACCCTGCCGTAACACCCGCACACCCCACCGGGCAGCCACGCCCACCAACCAGGTCCGGTCCGCGACACACGCGGACCGGACCTGTCCCACACCCGGCCACCGCGCCGGCCCCGTCCGACCGGCCTCGCGCACCGCGTCAGGCGCAGCACCGGTGACGACCGACATGCCCAGCACCCGGCCCCGCCCCGCCACATGTGCCAACCGCGGCCGGGGAATTCCCGCCGCTCAGTCCGGGTCCGCCGGCCGCGGCGTCGGCGGCGTGCCAGAACATCAGCCGCACCGACACCCAGGTCGACGGAGTGCGCCGCGAGATCGTCCGGATCGACGCCGACGCCGCGGCCGGCCTCGAACCGTACCCGATCGCCGCACGCCAACAGCATTTCCGCAGCCGCCGGGCCGAGATCGTCCAGCGCCACGAAGCGGGCACCGCTCGCACGACCCGCAGGGTCCGACAATGACCGCACCCACGCACGAGCCCGACGCCGACACCGGATCGCACCGGGCGGCCGACCTCGTGCGGATCGTCGGCGAAGCCCTGGCCCACCGCCCCGACGAGAACCGCTGGAAGGCCTTCGCCGACGAGGCCCGGGCCGTCACCGACGCGATGGTCCGGCTCCTGCTCGGCGCGCCCCTGCGCTCGGACGGGAAACTGACCATCGTCTCGCGCGCCGCCGAAGCCGGGCTGCGGCGCAACAAGCTCACCCACAAGCACACCGGTCTCAAGGACCTCTTCAACGCGCTGGTCAAGAACCTCCAAGCGGTCCGGGCAGTACCCGCCCCCGCACCCCCGCCCGGCACCGCAAGCAGGACGCGGACCTGACACGTGTCCGCTCCGAACGCGACGCCCTGCGCGCTCTCCCAGCAGCAGGCCCGCGTCATTCACGTCCTGGAGGTCGAGAACCGGCAGCTGAAAGCCGCTGCGGCCGCCTGCGATCAGGACCACGCGGCCCGCAGCGGTGTCACGGACCCAGCCGCACGCCGCCGGAGCCGCGGCCCAGGGCCGGGCGAGCCGCGGTGACCGCCCGCCCGGACCTCGACGTCTTCACCGTTCCGGCCGCCGACGGGCGAACACTCACCGCCCACGCCCGAACGACGACACCGCGCACGGGTCAGCACCCGTCGGTGCCGTGCCCCAGCGCCCGCCGGCCTCCGGGCAGTACAGGGTGGACCGACCTGGCCCTATGGCCGGGCGCGGAACACTGCTGAGGGTCGCCTCCCCCGACGTGATCACCCGCATCGACGCAGGCCGGGCGCCGGCTCTTCGACGGAAAGCGGAGTGGTCTCACCAACAGCCGCCACGACCTCCCCAACGCTCCGTCCCGCCCCGGCAGCCGCCGCTGCGACGAGGAGTGCGAGCCCGTCAGGCTTCCCCGATTTCCGGGTCGTACGGAGGCCGGGCTTCCGGCCGCGAGGCGTCGACCGGGTGCACGCACACCCCCGCCGCCTCGTAGACCAGGCCGGGGCCGCACTCGAAACGGAAGGCCGTGAGCGTGCCGATATCGACACACCGGTAGAAGGCGTGCACGTCGTCGGGGTCGGAGAAGAAGCCGGCGGACGGGCGCTGGAAGGCTCGCAGCGGCGGTGGTCCGGCAGCCGAGACCGGAGACACGAAGGTGACACCCGCAGCCACCGCCGCGCCGAACGCGAGAACAAGACGCTTCATGACCCGATCAACGACGTCGGCGTTCCTGGGTCACTCTCTCCTGCGCATGCCCGCCCCCGCCGACCGCGGGCCCGGCCGGCCGTGGCCCCGCGGCGCCCGGTCCTGGACCGCATAGCGGCCCAGGACCTGCTGGTCAAAACCGAGCTCCACCCCCGGGCGGTGGTCTACCACCGCACCGCGCCGAGCGCGCCCGGGCCGCTCCCGCAGGAGGCCACTACGTCCTGAACCCGCCCGCGCACCCGCGTGAAGAAGGGGCCGGGCCGCCGCCAACTCCCACATCGGCGACGGCCCGTGACGCCCCTCGGACACACAGCTGACACCCATGTCATCGGCTGTTCTGGCCGCAGCGCCTTGGTCGTGGGCGGCGAAGGTGCGGCAGAGGGTGGAGTTGCCGACGCCGAGTTCGGGGTCGATCGCGGTGACTGGTTCGTTGGCATCACAGCACCGAGGCACGACCGAAATCCCTGGCGAAGCGCGCGGCGACCGGGCCGCCGCGCGCAGAGCAACTACAGGCCGTTCAAGGCCTCCAGCTTCTCTTGAAGCTGACTCTCCTTGTCACTCTCCAAGGCCGTCAGGGCCTCCGTGTCATCATGGAAGAACTTGAAGGCGGGCACCGCCGAGACACCCTGCTCCTCAGCCACACCAGAAAGCGTGTCGACGTCGACGGACACGCACACGACGCTGCCGTATTTGTTCGAGAGCGTCGTGAAGACGGGGCCAATCTTCTTGCAAGGCGATGCCCATTTGGCCGTGAAGAATACAGCGACCTTTGCGTTCTTGCTGAGCAACTCTTTGAACTGCTCGGAACTGGTCGCTTCGATCACTGACATCGACTCTCCGCTCTCGCGCTTCCTGGAAGCCTGTCCCTGCCCTGCTTCGACACACCCGGCCGGTCCACAGAAGCCGGGCCCCTCCTGCTCGTGCAGGCCCATCATTGCGCAGATGGATCAAGGACGAGGCGAAACTGCCGGAAGAAACCACGCGCGGGGCTCTCCAGTTGACACCGCCGTCACCCGGACCCCAAGCCCCCGTTGGCCTGCGACACTCCGCACAAGGGCCGCGCGGGCATAGGCACGTCTGCAGCCAGGACGGCCGCGAGGACCTTGGCCCACGTTCGGTCAACCGGCCACCGCAGCAGGCGTTTGTGAGCGGTCCTGAACGAGCCGAGCTCCTCGGGCAGGCCCCGCCACGGCGCACCGGTGCGGTACCGCCACGCTATGGCCTCCAACGTCCGCCGATGATCAGCCCACCGACGCCCACGCACCGGGTCCGTCGGCACCAGCGGACCGATCCGCGCCCGCATCGCATCCGTGACCACCAACCGAACCGACACGTCCGATCAACATCTCAACCCGCCAAGGAGACACGCTTGAGGAGTCGGACAGGCTGTCACGCGCCGAGGCGCAGTCTGCAGGTGGCGAGGATGGCCGATGTCACATATGGAGGGTCTTGGCCCCACTGTGGGCTGGGGTTGATCTCGCACAGCGTGAAGCCGCCGTCCGAACGGAAGAGCAGATCCACTCCGGCCAGGCCCAGTCCCAGGGCGGCCGCGGCTCGGCAGGCCATGTCCTCGGCCTCCGGAAATCGTCCCGGGTGGTAGTCCCCGGACGCGCCGCGGGAGAGGTTCGACTTGAAACCGCCCTCGGTGTTCGTGTGCACCGCGGTCGACACGGCCTGGCCGTCCACGACGACGACGCGCAGGTTCCTGCCCTTGGAGAACGACAGGAATTCCTGGAAGAGGTAGGGCACGTTGTGTGCGAGGCTCCCGGCGACGTCCGACAGCATCGCGGCGTCGGGGGCGAGGAAGACCCTGTTGCCGCGGTTACCCCGCACGGCCTTCACGACGCGCGGTTCGTCCGCCCCGTGACGGATGACCCGATCGAACGGCGCGTCCGCGTAGGACCAGCTGTCGGGCACCGGCAGACCCGCCGCCGCCAGCTCCTGGAGCTGGCGGAACTTGTTCGCGCAGAGGAGATAGGACTCCGCCGAGTTGATCAGGCTCACGCCCATCGCCTGGAGATGGCGCAGCAGCGTGATCTCCCGATCCATCGACAGGCGGTCGGCCGACAGGCGGGCGTACGCGACCTTGGGTGGCAGGAGCGTTCGACCGGTGAGATCGTGCAGCGTGAACTTCCCTCCCGCGATCTTGTAGACCAACTGGTCGGAGAAGACCACGCTGGAGGGCCCGAACCGCTCGCCGAAGGCCTCCGTCAGGTGGGCACTCATGCGCCCGCGCATGCCGGGGCCCAACAGCAGCCAGACCGCGGACGGGGCGCCGTCACCCGTCGCCGATGCCTCCTGGTCCACAGCAGCCCTCCTGGACAGCACTGGTCTCTCTTCGTCGGGTTCAGGATCTCGCGTCGGCCGGACCGCCGTCCCGGGAACACCCGGACGAGTGATCACCGGGCCGTCCGTTCGAAGTCGGACGTTGGACGTCCATGGCGCTCTTGCTTTCTACTGCCGTTGCGCTGTTCCCCGACGAACCCCTCCCGGGTTCACTCTCAGGGGTGTACGGGGCGGGCCCTGTCCCTGACGGAAGGTCTGCCGGGTGCCCGCGCGGGGGAGTACCACGCAATGGACTACCAGGACTGCGCGGACCTCCTCGAACGACTGCACGGCAGACCGCGGGGACTGCCCCACGGCGAGCTGAAGGCCAACGTCCCCAGGCTGCTGGCGGCGCTGGGCAGCCCTGAGCGCGCCCTGCGCGGGATGCTGGTGGTCGGAACGAACGGCAAGGGATCGACCTGCGCGTTCGCCGTCTCGGCCGTGGGTGCCTCCGGCGTGCGGGTGGGCAGTATGCCCAGCCCGCACCTGCAGGAGCACCGGGAACGGATCCGCGTCGACGGCGTCCCGGCCTCGCGCACCGAGTACGCCGCGGCGTTGGGCGAGGTCTGGCGGGCCGTCGAGGCTCACGCGCTGCCCGTCCTGGTCGCCGGCCTCCACACAGTCACCGCCGCCGTGCACTTCCGCAGCGCCGGAGTGTCCTTGGCCGTCGCCGAGGCGAGCATCGGCGGCAGCTCGGCCGCGGCCGCGAAACTCGGACTCGACGTCAAGGTCGTCACCGGCATCGGACTCGACCACGCCGACCTGCTCGGGAACTCGATCGCCGAAATCACCCGCGCCAAGGTCACCGCGACGCAGCGCGGCGACCACGTCCTGCTGGGACGACTGTGCCCCGAAGCGGCCACCACAGCGCGGGAGGTCCTGAAGGAGCGCGCCCCACGGTCCGTGTGGCGCATCGGCCACGAGATCGGCTACAGCGTCCGCACCGTCGAGGGCGACCACGGACCCGAGGTCCTAGTCGACGTCACCACGCCCCGCACGGTCCACCACGACCTGCCCTGCCCGCTGCCCGGCGCCCACCAGCACCACAACCTCGCGCTCGCCGTCGCCGGGATGGACGCCATGGTCGAACGCGGCCACATCCCGGCGCCGGACGGCACGCACCTGCGCGAGCGCCTGGCCGCCACCCGCTGGCCCGGGCGCCTCGAACTCCTCCCCGACGCCCGTCTGGACGACTGGAAGGGCCAGGTCCTCCTCGACGGCGCCACCAACCCCCAGGGCATCACCACCGTCGCCCCGGAGATTCTGGCCCACGCCCGCACCCACACCCGGACACACCCCGACCAACCACCCGCCGTCGTCTTCTCCGCGTTCGAGGACAAGGACGTCGCCGCGATGCTCGCTCCCCTGCCCACCCACTGGCCCCTGGTGCTCACCCGCACCCGCTCCCCGCACTCCTCCAACCCCTCCACCATGCACAGCCTCCTCGACCCCGCCCGCCACGGCCCGGCCCTGACCGCCGACGACACCCGAACAGCACTCCACCGGGCCGGCGAACTCGCCGGACCCGACGGCCTGATCATCGTCATCGGCTCGCTGCGTCTGGGGGTCTATCAGGATTTCGGTGTACGGCACCCGTTTGGGCTAGGTGTTGATCTTGCTGTGGGTGTGGGCCGGTTGGCTCACACCCGTCCGGCTGAC
>NZ_JBHYYB010000162.1:0-4634 GCF_042752535.1 Kitasatospora sp. NPDC059327
GTGAAGGCACACATGAGGGACCTCCGGAAAGAGGAGTGTGGTGGGTTCGTCGACCGGTGAGGGAGTCGTCGCCGTGAGCCAAGCCAGAACGGGACTGGTTGAGGTCGCGCGTGGCTGCTCTGCGGTGCGCGGGCAGCAGGCGCCTACTGCCCAGGAAACAGGCGTTACTGACGATCCATCGGATCGATGTGAGACGACCGTAGCGCACTCTCAGGTCAACTTTTACCTATACTCAAGATGTTCCCTCTTCCGTGGTAGCTACCGCCCAATCGGTGCCGGATGGACCGACGAGCAAGTGGCGCGGCAGACTTGGATCGTTCTCGGCCCGGAAGGACGCCATGGCTGCACGCACCAACCCCACGCTCCGCCAGCGACGCCTGGGCGCGGAGCTGCGAAGGATGCGCGAGCAGGCCGGATTCGGCGGCAGCCAGCTCGGCCGCGCCGTCGGCATGAGTCCAGCTCAGGTGACGCAGATGGAGGCTGGGAGGATCGGCATCAGCGTGGAGCGCCTGCGCACCATCGCTGCGACATGCATGTGCGTCAACCAGCCCCTGATCGATGCTCTCGCGAACATCATCACGGACCGCGCGAAAGCCGGCTGGTGGGAGGAGTATCGGAACTCTCTGGCAACAGACTTCCTTGACGTCGCGGAGTTTGAGAGCCAAGCGCAAAAGCTCTCCACATACACGATGACCTTCATCCCTGGACTGCTTCAGACCGGCTCGTACTCCTCTGCCGTCTTTGCTCAGACGTTCCCACCCCTCCCTCGCCATGAGGTCGACCTCAGGACGGCCTTCAGGATGCAGCGGCAACGCGTCGTCCGGTCCGGGGAAACGCCCTACACTGCCTTCATCCACGAAGCTGCACTCCGCATGCAGTTCAGTGGACCGATAGTCCTTGCCGAACAACTCGGCGCTCTCATCGAAGACTCCGAGCAACCGAGCATCACGGTCCGGGTAGTACCGTTCGATATCGCCGCCATGCCAAGCTCCAGTGACAACTTCACTTACTCCGAAGGTCCGATTCCCGAACTCGACGGAGCACAGACGGATACAGGCCTGGGCTGTCGACTCTTCGATGCTCCGGCCCACATGGCAAGGTTCCGATCCCTGCTGAGCCAGATCGCATCGGCTGCCCTCTCAGAAGAGGAATCCCGAGACTTCGTGCGATCGATCAAGAAGGAAATGGAAAGCAAGCGTGGATAGTACTGTGTGGCAGAAGTCCAGCTACTCAAGCGCAAACGACGAGTGCGTCGAAGTACGCGGCATGGACGGCGTCGTCGAACTCCGCGAGTCCGACGAGGGCCGCGTCATCATCCGCACCACCCCGGCCAAGTTTGCCGCCTTCCTCCAAGGCATCAAAGCGGGCGAGTTCGACCACCTCACCACCTAACTTGACCCGCACAGGAAACCTCGCCGCCTGGGAGCCACCATGTCCAGCACCGACTGGCAGAAGTCCAGCTACTCCGGCGCAAGTGACAACTGTGTGGAGGTGCGCACTGTCGACGGACTGGTCGAGCTACGTGAGTCCGACGAGGGCCGCGTCATCATCCGCACCACTCCCACCAAGTTTGCCGCCTTCCTCCAAGGCGCCAAAGCGGGCGAGTTCGACCACCTCACCACCCCCACCACATGACCGAGCGGCCCTCGCTCCCCGAGCGAGGGCCGCCCTCATCGGTCCATCCCGTTCAGGTCGACAGGCCCCGACCGGCGCTGTCTTCCACGCTCCGCGTTCCCCGGAGTGGGAAGTCGGACCCGCCGACTTCCCACTCCGCCCGCAACACCGCCCTCACGCCCTGACCGACTTCGCCACCATTCCTGCATGTCATGACGGCCCAAATCCCTTGGACGATCGTCAGGCGGGCGGCCCGCAAGCCCAATCAGATGACCTCTGAAGTCAGGATGTGACGGTGGTTCGATCTGCATAGAGACGCCAAGTCCCCTCGGCCATTCCGCTCCATCGACCCTCCCCTATATAGCGTGGGGAGACGAACTGCCAAGCGACAGTACCAGCCATTTGATCGACGACTGCGGAAATTGCCGTGCGAGCAATGGGATCGGCCGCAGCCTGCAGTTCGAGGATTCGCCGCTCGGCTTGCAGGGCAAGGCCGTGAACGTGGGTGACGGCCTCTTGGAGATCCGCTCCGGCCTCGCGCATATAGAGATCGACATAGTTGCAAGGGTCGCGACCCAACAGCACTTCTTTGCGATAGGAGATTATATCGTTGAGATAGATGGAGTTCCAGACAGCCGCCTCGACGGCCTCTTCCAGTTCGAGGGATGCATAGGGGCTCGCGTCGATATCGAGAGCATACTCGCACAACAAGTAGGACCAGTGCATTCCACTGCTTCCGGACCGAGCCTTCCGGTAGGTCGGTATGTCCCGGCGCGCACGCCCAGTCCTGATCTCGTCCTCGGCGGCAAAGCCGCTGATCATGTAGTTCATCAAGTAGACGAAGCGGTCCCACTGCGCGGGCGGCATCTTCGATTTGATGGTCATCGCTATGGGTGTGACGATATCGAACGGCGTGCCTGTAGCGTGCCCCTCGACGACTTGACGCATCGCAGGATAGACGGACTCGTCGTCAATGGCGGATCCATTGGTGCACAGGTCGTCAAGTGCGAACCAGGTAATTATCCAGTCCCCAATGTCAGCCAACCTGTCCGGTACTCCATCTGGATAATGCAGGGCCAGATACAACCCGTGCTCCTGCCGAGCCAAATTGCGGAAACTTGATTCGGACGGGAACAGGTGTCGAATCTCTTCATAGAATTGACCGGTGCGCCCCTCCAGCCAGTGAAGGTGAGGGCTGCACCTAGGTTTTACAAAAGAGAAGAAAGGGTCCATGGTAAACATGCCCAGTAGCGGTTGCTCGATATTCGTCACGACAATTCCCCTTTCATTTCCCACCACACCGACTCGGCAAGCTCAGTCATTACCTGAGGTCCGATCCGGACCAGCGCCGAGGGGCTTTCTTCCATCAAGCACGCGAAGCACCGGAAGCGACAAGAACCTGCTGGTGGTCGAAACGTGAACGCGTTGAACAGCTCCGCTGGATCGTGAAAAGCTTGGCGTACCTCTCCGGCCCCCGGCCCGCGGCCTGCGGCCTGCGGCCGGAAGACGGTCCACCAGCGGGTTGTCCCCGGAGGAGAGGACATCGGCGGATGGCTGGAGGTGTTCGCCATCGGCCGGCAAGCCCTGGAGTGTTCCCGCTGACCGAGGCTACGACGACGGGTCCTCCACGCTGCGGCCGCACGACACGACCGTCCCCTCGTGAACGACGGCCGACTGGGAACGGCGCCGGTCCACCCCGCATGACCGGGCGGCCCCCGCTCGATCGAGCGGGGGCCGCCTTCGTCTCTCGCCCGGATCAGGCGCGGCAGCGCAACATCGTCAGCGGCGGGTTGGCGTGGTAGTCCGCCCAGAACTCCTCGCCGAGCGACTCGCACAGGAAGCCGTACTTGGCCGGCCCCGGGCGCGACGCCGCGGTGGATGTTGCGACACATCCGCGCCCGCGCCGAACGGTGGAGTCACCTACTCGCCGGCGCGGGCCACAAGCAGCGGCTGGAAGAAGCTTGTCTCCTGCGGCATCCGCCACTGGAGGTCGACAAACCCGGCCTCGGCCGCGAGGCCGGCCAGCCGGTTGCGGCCGAGTGCCCAGTAGGTCGTCCGGCGGACCTGGACGCGCCATTCTCCGTCTGACGGGAGGAGTTGGAAGTGCTCCAAGTCGTAGTGCTCCCCGTCCTCGTGCCAGTGCCAGAGCTGGAAGGAGACGGTTCGCTCTCCGCCGTCAGCGGCCCTGGAAACCTGCGGAGGCGTCGAAGCCGGACGATCGCACAGCAGGTCGTCGTAGGGCCGTGTGCTGATCAGTAGCAGGCCACCTGGGCGCAGGACCCGGCGCATCTCGGCCAGGGCCGCGCTCACATCCTGCTCGGTCAGCAGGTGGGGCAGTGAGTTGTCGGCGCAGACGACCGTGTCGAACCGGCCGTCGGCGAACGGGAAGCGCCGCATGTCAGCGGCGGCCGTGCTCAGGCTCAGGCTCCGGCGGGCGGCCTCCCGGGCGGCGCGGGCGGCGGCGCGGGGGCTGATGTCCGTCCCGGTGACCCGGTGCCCGTGCAGCGCCAGGCCGATGGCCTGGGTGCCGATGCCGCAGGAACAGTCGAGCACCGCCGCGCGCTCCTGGCCGATCAGCGCGTCCAGGGCGTCCCCCTGCCGACGGATGCCCGCGTCCCAGTCCGAGTAGATCAGGTGGTAGTCGTCGGCCAGGTCGTCATAGAAGTGCGCCACTGATCTCTCAGGCATGACCTGAGACTACTGTGCCGGGTTTCCCGGAGGCACGGCCGACTTGGTGATCGGCACGAACGTCCGCACTGACGGAAATGCCGTCAATTCCCGTGAACACCCGCGAGCACGCCGAGCACCACCTTGTGAACGTGGGCGAGTTCGACCACCTCACCGCCCCCACCCCATGACCGAGCGGCCCTCGCTCCCCCGAGCGAGGGCCGCCATCGTTGGTTCACCCCGTTCAGGTCGACCAGCCCCAACCCGCGCTGTCTGCCATGCTCCGTGTTCCCCGGAGTGGGGCGTGCGTGACCCCCCAAAACCACACCCACCCCCCCACCCCCCCCAACACC
>NZ_JBHYYB010000162.1:4644-13449 GCF_042752535.1 Kitasatospora sp. NPDC059327
GCGCTTTCTGCCTTGCCCGGGGTCCCCGGTTGTGGCAAGTCGCCCCCCCCGACTCCCCACTCCGCCCGCAGCACCGCCCTCACGCCCCGACCGACTTCGCCACCATTCCTGCATGTCATCACGACCTCCGAGTTCGACGGCCTGATTCGAAAGGCCGTCCATGACAACCTCATCTAGGACGCTCGGAGACTGCTTCGCGGAGTTCGGCCAGGAGGCGTTCCGGCTGGAAACGCTGGACGACTACAGCCGGTCCGGTGGAGTGGACGCCTACCATGCCTTCCTCGCGGGCGAGGAGCAGCCCGCGGACTACAAGACAGCCGGGTGGGTCAAAACGGTGGCCGACGCCACGCGGGCCGGCAAGCGCATGTACCGGGTCCACATCCTCTCGCGCCCGCTCACCGACTATCTCCGGTTCGAGCTTGCCTGGGGCTATCACCGGAACATGGCGGCTGGGGAGGAGTTCTTCATCCTCGACACCACCGGTCAGGAGAACCCGGTTCCGGAGGCGCCGGACTTCTGGCTGTTCGACGACGAGACCGCAGCCGTGATGAGCTATGACGACAACGGAAGGTACCTCGGGGTCGAACTCCTTTCCGACAGCCGGATCGCCGGATTCAAGACGTACCGCGACACCGTGATGGCGCGGTCCGTACCGTTCGCCGAATGGTGGGCACAGTACGGCGAGTGAACAGGACACAGCTCGGGACGGCGCTGCGGGAACTCCGGCAGGCTTCCGGAAAGGTGCCGAGGCCGGCGAGTTCGGCCACCCCATGACCAAGGCCACCAGACTCTCAGCCCCCGTCCGGCCCTTCATCGGGCCGGACGGCGGATTTCCGCCGCCTCGGAGAATCTTCGAGAATCGACGTCCTCCCCTTCACTACCGGGCGGCATCCTGGGACAACCTGCGACGACAGCGAGGGGAACAGCTGTGGGCCGACGACTGCGCTACATCGGAAGCAACTCGGGGAACAACGGATGCCCGACGCTCTACGAAGTCGTGGAGACCGGGGACGTGCTGGTGCAGGGCGATCTCGTGACCGACCCCGAGGAGGTGGCCCAACTGCGCAAAGTCCGGCCCGGGGAAGGGTTCGTGATCGTGCCGCGTGCCCTGCTCGCCGACTTCTCCCCCCGTGACGTGGACCGGGAACCCGTGTTGATCAGCTTCGACGAGTTCGACGGCATGTTCGAGAGCTTTCAGCACACGGCCTTCCGGCTGGAGACCCGTCGCCGGTACCGCTCCGACGAGCAGACGGAGACCTACCGCCGCTTCACCGCCGGGCAAGCGGCCGGATGGGACCTGGACGATCCCTGGTGCCTTTCGCGTCGCGAGCAGGTCAGTCTCGGAAAGCGGTTCGAGCGGGTGCGGATCATGGACAACCCGCCCACCCCGGGGCAGCGGTACCTGCTCGACAACGCCGAGCGGAACGGCGCCGTGGGGGAGGACATCCGCTATCTCTGGCGCGCGGACGCCGACCGTCTGAACCTCCCGGGCGAGGACACCTGGCTGTTCGACTCGCGCGTGATCGCCCTGCTGCACTTCGACGCCGACGACGATCTGACCGGCGTCGAGCTGATCACCGACCCGGTCCAGATCGCCCGTGCCTGCCAGGTGCGCGATGCCGCTTGGCACTTCGCCGCCCCTCACCGGGCGTTCGGCACTGGAGTACCGTCCGGCGGGTGAGCACCGACTTCCAACAGGCCCGAATCGCCCTCGGTCTGCGGCTCCGCGAGCTGCGCACCGAGGGCGCTCTCACGGGCCGGCAGCTGGCCGACCGCTTGGGCTGGCCACAGTCCAAGGTCAGCAAGCTGGAGACCGGTAGACAGACGGCCACCCAGGAAGACCTCAAAGCCTGGGCCGCGGGTGTCGGTCAACCCCATGCGGCCCAGGAGTTGGCGGCGCGGTTGAGAGTACTGGAGTCGCACTCTCGCTCCTGGCGGCGACAACTCGCCGCCGGGCACCGGCCGGTACAGGACAGGCTGACGGTCGAGTACGAGCGTTCGACGGTCATGCGCGCCTGGGAGGGCTCGATGATCGTCGGAATGCTCCAGACGGCCGACTACGCCAGGCATGTCTTCGGCGCCTACGCCGACCTCCACCGTTCGCCACGCGACATCGAGGATGCCGTGCGAGCCCGTGTCCAACGGCAGGAGGCTCTGTACCAACCGGGCAAGCAGTACCACATCGTGATGTGGGAGGCCGCGCTACGTGCCCTGGTCGGTTCCCCGGCCGTGATGGCCGCGCAACTCGACCGGCTCGGCAGCGCCCTCGGTCTCAACACGCTGTCCCTCGGCGTCGTGCCGTTCGAGGCCTCGCTCAAGCTGCCCCCTGCCAACGGATTCTGGATATATGACGAGCGACTTGTCATCGTCGAGGACTGGCACGCGGAACTGTGGCTGGACCAGTCCGACAGCGTGGCGCTCTACCGGCGCGTATGGGAGGTGCTCGCCGGTGCGGCCGTCTACGGCTCGGATGCCCACAAGGTCATCACGCGGTGCCGCCGAGCTCTCGGATCCGCCTGAGAATTCCCACGAATCGTAGGCTCCGCAGCCGGAATATCCGGGAATCACGGCCCCGTCAGCGACACCCACAGGCATAGCGTGCCGACGAAGGCGCACGACGGATCGGGAGACTCACCCGGTCCGGGCGACGACGGAGGGACGAGCCGTGTCCATGCCCACGTTCAACGGCAAGCACGGCGGGGGCTCCGGCTCCGGGACCGGCGGCGGCCAGCAGGACGACTCCAACAGCG
Organism: Kitasatospora sp. NPDC059327; assembly: GCF_042752535.1. NCBI lineage: Bacteria > Bacillati > Actinomycetota > Actinomycetes > Kitasatosporales > Streptomycetaceae > Kitasatospora > Kitasatospora sp. NPDC059327. Next base: position 7,395 of record NZ_JBHYYB010000162.1, read on the forward strand.
GCAACAAGCACGGCGGCGGCGGGTCCTCCGAGGGTGGCAACACCTCGGACGGCAAGGGCCCGGCGGACGGCGAGTAGCCCGTGACCGACAAGCAGCGAGCGGAGGCCGGTCGGGCCCGACTGGCCTCCGCGCTCCTCGCGAACGGGTCGCTCACCACGGACTGGCTGGCGGCCTACCACGCCGTACCCCGCCACCTCTTCGTGCCCGGAACGGTCTGGCCCGGCCGGGCCGACGGCGTACGCCAGGGCGAGGTGGTCCGCCGGGACACCGACCCGGCGGCCTGGTGGGACGTCGTCCACTCGGACGTGCCGCTCACCACGCAGTGGGACGACGGCGATCACACCGGCGACGACCGGGGAACGATCCCCACGTCGTCCAACTCCATGCCCACCATGGTGTTCTCCATGCTCGACGCCTTGGACGTCGAGACCGGCCACCGGGTCCTGGAGATCGGCACCGGAACCGGCTGGAACGCCGCCCTCCTGGCCCACCGTGTCGGGTCCGAGAACGTCGTCACCGTCGAGGTGGACGAGGACAGCGCGGCCCGGGCGCGACGTCGCCTCGCACATGCCGGGTACGCTCCGACCCCTGTGGTCGGCGACGGTGCCGAAGGCTACGCGAAGGCGGCACCGTACGACCGTGTGATCGCCACCTGCTCGGTGGGCCGCGTGCCGTATCCATGGGTTGAGCAGGCCCGACCCGGTGCGGTGATCGTCGTACCGTGGGGGCCGGAGTACGGCGGCGAGGCCCTGGCCCGACTCACGGTGGGCGACAACGGAACGGCGAGCGGCCGGCTCGTCGGCCTTCATGCGACTGCGTCGGCAACGGAGCGCCCGACCGAGCAGCTTGACGTACCTCTCCGGTCCCTGGCCCGCAGACGGAAGCCGGTCCACCACCGAGTTGTCCCCGGAGGACATCGGCGGATGGCTGGAGATGTTCGCCATCGGCCTGCAAGTCCCTGGCGTGTTCCCGCTGACCGAGCGCTACGACGACGGGTCCTACACGCTGTGGCTGCACGACACGGCCGTCACCTCGTGGACGACGGCCGACTGGGAACCGGGCCGCACTCAGTACGAGGTGGTTCAGTCCGGGCCACGGCGATTGTGGGACGAGGTGGAGGCCGCCCGGCGCTGGTGGGACGGCCGGGGACGCCCCGGATTCGACCGCTTCGGGCTCACCGTGACTCCGGACGGCCAAACCGCATGGCTGGACCGCCCGGACAACCCGGTTCCGCTCCTGGGATGACCGGCGTCCGGCCCGGCCGCGCGTCCGCGACGCGTGGCCGGGCCTCTGTGGCACTCCGCGAAGGCGCGCGGACCGCACACCTCGGCCGAGCGGCCCTCGCCCCCCGCGCGAGGGCCGCCCTCGTCTCTGCGACGCCGGATCAGGCGCGGCAGCGCAGCATCGTCAGCGGCGGGTTGGCGTGGTAGTCCGCCCAGAACTCCTCACCGTACTCGCGCACGCCGGCGGCGGAGATCTCCAGCGGCACCCAGGTGATCTCGCCGAACCCGGCCGCCTCCAGGGACTTCTCCAGGACAGACCGGCTCGGCGGGTTCGCCTCGAAGGTGATCGGCGGGTCGAGGAGCGCGGTCAGCCGCACCCGCGGCCCGATCTCCGTCTCCTCGCCGAGCGACTCGCACAGGAAGCCGTACTTGGCCAGCCCCGGGCCCTCGAACCGGAGGTCCGGGTGCTGCGTGAAGACGAAGAACTCGGCCCCGGGCGCGACGCTGCGGTGGATGTTGCGACACATCCGCTCGATGGTGGCGACGTCCTCGGCGTAGTTGAACAACTGCACCGCGATCGCGATGTCGAACGGCTCGTCGAAGGAACGCAGTTCGGCGACGTCGCCGACCTCGTAGCGCACGCCCAGCGGGTCGGCCGCCTCCAGGCCCTGGCCCGCCTCGACCATCGCGGAGGAGATGTCGACGCCGAGCACGTCGGACGCGCCGCGGCGCTTGAACTCCCGGCTGTAGAAGCCGGTTCCGGAGGCGAGGTCGAGGATCGACCTCCCCTTCACGTCGCCGACGAGGGCGAGGAAGCCCGGCACCTCGCCGTACCGGGTGAGCGGAAGGGTCTTGAAGCCCTCGAACGCCTCGCCGATCTCGTCGTACAGCTGACCACTCATCGTGGCTCTCCCCCATCTGTCCTCGGCGTCGGCCTTCGGAACAGGCCGCGGCCCTTGGCCGGAAGTCTCCCTCCCGCCGACCGCGGCGGCGTACTGGTGGAACCCCCAAATATGGGGTGGCCGAGGCCGGTGAGGTCTTCGTGTTCGTATCGAAAGCCTGCCAGGCCCGGGTGGCCAAGCTCCTCACCGCGTCGACGAGGTGATGACCACTCAGAACAGCACCCGGAGCTCCGACGCCAGAAGTCGGCGGGTCCGACGTCCCGCTCCGGCGCGCCGTCCGGAAAACCGATTGGCGCGCCGACGACGGGCTGTGATGATGCCTCCGATTCCCTCGGAGGACGCTTGATCGTTTTCGTGTGTGCGGGGTGCGGTGCCGAACTCACCGCCCCGCTGTCCCAGGTCGACCTGCCGGTCCACGCCCGTCAGTCCTACGGGAACGGGATCCAACTGCCGGTGCTCATGGAGTCCGGCACCTTCGCCGTGGACCCGGAACCCTCGGGCCCGCCGTGGCGGCGGTGGGAGGAGATCCCGCCGGACGAGGCGGCCGCCCGCGGCGTCTACGCACCGGTCTGGGCGCTCTCCGACGGCGCGCCGGGCGCGATCGTCGTGGCCCCCGGCGACGCCCACGGCACCGTACTGATCCCGGAGCATCGCGGAGACAGCTCCTGCTGCGGCCTCGACGGGGCCGACGGCCCCAACGCGGCCTGCCTGGAGTGCGCCCTGCCCGTGGCGAGCCGGATCGACGACTGCTCGCTCTGGCAGGCGATGTGGCTCGACCCGGACGCCGTCCGCCGCCGGCCCGTCGACGGCACCGACCCGGCACCGCTCTCCTGGGGGGAGCTGCTGGCAGAGGGGGACAGCACGCCCCCGTTCGAGCCGGTCCTCACCTGGGGGTCCCGGATGACGGCGGGCCACTGGTCGAACCACGTGTGGTCCTGGAGCCCCCGGTGGGAGGCGGCGGCCGGCCGCGCGCTCGCCCACCTGCTGGTGGCCTCGGAGGGCCGGCCGGTGACCGTCCCGGACGGCCTGGCCGGGGAGGTGTTCCAACGCGCGCTCGACGCCATGCTGCCCGCCGGCCCGCCCGCCCGCCGCGCCGTCCTGGCCGGACCGGGACTGCCGGCGCCCGACGGGGACGCGGACATCCTCCTCGTGCCGTCCCATCCCCGGACGGGGGAGAGCTGGTCCCCGCCCGGTACGGCGGCGTACCCGGTGCCCTTGCCGTTCGGGGTCTGGCGCCGGCTGGTCCACCCCGAGCCGGACCTCCCCGCCCCCACCTCGGGCCGACTGCCCGACGGCGTCCTCCGTGACGACTTCGACCCGCCCTCGGTGCGCCCCGACCGCCTGTTCCGGATCGACCTGGCGGTGTTCCGGCACACCCTGGTGCGGCTGCCCGCCGTGCGCGACCCGTGGCTCCGCGCGCTCCTCGACGGTCTCGCACGGCACCACCCGGCCGGCCTCTTCTAGTGCCTGACGCGGCGCTGGTTCCGCCGGCCGACCTTCGCTCTCTCCACGATGCCCCGGAGAGGGTTCCTCTCATCAGGTGAGACGATCGCGCGCCCAGGTGGAGATGCCACCGAGTTTGGCTGCCGCGGTGTCGACATCACCTGTCCGGGTGGGCTGGTCGACCTCGGGGTCGTAGCCTTCGAGGCCGCTCTCGTCCTCGATGATCCGAGCCATGCGATACGCCTCGGCCATGATCGGTAGCGCGGCCTGTCCCGGATAGCGGTAGGGGATCTCGATGGAGGCCGAGTCTCCCGCGAAGTCCACCTGCAGACGGCCGGCGGGCCCGTCGCGGCACAGGGTCAGGTCGTAGAGGTACTCCTCGGAGGTGATCGGACCTACCTCCAGTGCTACGCGCCGCGTGAGTCTGTCCCAGGCCGCACGCTGGTCGCCGGTCAGGTTCATGGGGGCGGGCTCGGCGTCCGGGTCGTAGGCGGCGTTGCGCTCCTCCATGGTCTCTTCGAACGTGCGGCCGGGCTGAACCCGCAGGAAGAAGATGTCGTAGGTCACCGTCCGCAGCCTACGGCCGCACCCCCGCCACCGTCCTCGTCGTGGCGGAACGGCGACGGGTCCACGCCGTTGACGACGAGGGGCGGCGCCTGCTGCGGATCATCCGTGGCGGCACCGGATCGCCGGGCGGCCCGGACGCCCGGTCACCCGTCCTGGTCCTGCTCGGCGGAGGCGTTGAGCGAGGTGATCAGCACCGTCAGCCGGGTGTTCCAGTTCGCGGCCGTCTGCGCGTCGATCGCGTGCTTCTTGGCGAGGTCCCGGACCGTCCGCTGGGCGTTCTTCAACTCCTGCGCGGCGTCCTCCTCCTTCCCCTGGTTGAGGCGCGAGGCCGCGTCGTCCAGGGTCCGCAGGAGGTCGAGCTGGCGGTCGCGCTCCTTGGTGACCTGGGTCTGGGCGACCACCTGACGCAGGGCGTTGAGCTGCACGGCGGGGGTCTGGCCGCGCGGCGGGGTCGGAGCGGTCGTCGGGGTGGGCGTCGGAGTCGGCGTGGGGGTCGGGGTGGGGCTCGCGGACGGCGTGGGCGTCGGGGCGGCCGAGGCGACCTTGGTCGGCTTGGGCGGCGGCGCGGCGGTGGGGGTGGCCGGGTCGTCGAAGGCGGTGAGCCCGAGCATCGCGGCGCCCGCGATCCCCACCAGGCCCAGCGCGCCGAACACCAGCGGCTTGCGCCGGCTCTCCCGGACGGGCTCGTCGTCCGCCGGGAAGGGCGCGGCCGCGAAGGGGGCGACCGGGACGGGCGCCATCACCGAGGTGGCGGCGGGCGCGGGCCGGGCGGCGACCGGCGGCAGCAGCTGGGTGGCCGCGCCGGTGGCGAGCAGCTCGCTGGTCGGGTCGGAGAAGGCCAGCCCCGGCACGGTCGCCAGCAACTCGGCGCGCGCGGCCGCACCGGTGCCGGGCCGGTCGGCCGGGTTCTTGGCGAGCAGGCGCAGCACCACCGCGTCCAGCGCCGGCGGCACCCCCGCCCGTCTCGCCGACGGCGGCAGCGGCTGCTCGGTGACGTGCTTGAACGCGATCGCCACCGGCGTCTCGGCGGTGAACGGCGGTGCGCCGGTCAGCATCTCGGTCAGCACGCAGCCGACCGCGTACAGGTCGGTGCGCCCGTCCAGCTCGGCGGCGGTGGCCTGCTCGGGCGACAGGTAGGCCGCCGTGCCGAGCACCATCGCCGCCTGGGTGAGGTTGCTGGACGAACCGGCCCGCGCGATGCCGAAGTCGACGACCTTCACCCCGCCGTCGTTGGTGATCATGATGTTGCCGGGCTTGATGTCCCGGTGCACCAGCCCCGCGCCGTGCGCGACCTCCAGCGCCTCGCAGACCGCCGCGGCGATGCCGACGGCCCGCTCGACGGGCAGGCCGGGCTGCTGCGCCAGCAGGGCGGCGAGCGACCAGCCCTGGACCAGCTCCATGACGATGTACGGCGAACCCTGGTCCACCCCGGAGTCGAAGACCATCACGATCCGCGGGTGCACCAGCATCGCGGCGTGCTGCGCCTCGCGGCTGAACCGCTCGGCGAACCGCGGGTCGTCGGCGAGGCCCCCGTTGAGGACCTTGACGGCCACCTGGCGGCCCAGCACGTGGTCCACGCCCCGCCAGACGGTGGCCATGCCGCCGACGCCGAGTATCTCGACGAGTTCGTAACGCCCGTTCAGCGCCCGTCCGATCACCTGGAACCGCTCCCCTCGGGTGCCCTGCCCACGGCCCACGGACCGCCTCGTGCACGTGTGCACGATAGCCGCCGACGCCGGCCGCCTCCCCGGGTCCGCCCGCCCGGCCCGTCTCCCCGGCCGGGGGTGCCCCGGCCCCCGACCGGACGGGCCGCCGGGAGAAGGCGGCCCGCCGGACAGGGTGGCGGGCGGGGCACCCGGGCGCGGTTCCCCGGCCGCCGGCGCGGGGTCGTGGCGGGGGGCGGGCGCGGTGGGGCCCGGG
>NZ_JBHYYB010000163.1:0-13409 GCF_042752535.1 Kitasatospora sp. NPDC059327
ATCCCCGGCCCATTCCCCCATCGCCACAGAAACGAGTCTGGCCCCACCGCTCACGCGGTGGGGCCAGAACCCAACATCTTCATCAGCGTTCTAGAAACCGCCCACGCGGCCGGGGGCTTCGCCCTACCGCTGGGCCTAGTTGAGGGTGAACCAGGTGGTGCGGGACTTCTTCCACTCCGGGTGCGTGAGGTCCTTGGCCTCGACACCGTCGCCGTACAGGTCGGCGGAGCCGTCGTCGGTGATCAGCTGCACCCGCGCCCCGGCGGCGGTGAGGTCCGGGACGTCCGGCACGGCCTCCCAGCCGCCCGCGTCACTGGTCGGCAGGTCCAGCACCTTGACCGGCTGCGAACCGGGCTGGCCGTCCCAGCGGTAGAGCGCGTAGGGGTCGGAGTTGTCGTCCGCCGCCCAGGAGCCCGCCACGATCAGGTACTGGCCGAGCGCGTTGCGCCGCAGGTCGCGCACGGACAGCCCGCCGAGGTCCAGCTCGATCGGGGCGCCGAACGTCGCGTGCGCCGAACCACCCGGCAGCGAGGAGAAGTTGGTGACCGGGACGATCAGCGCCCGGCCGCCGGTGACCGCCGGGGTGAGCGGCGCGCGGAACCCCACGTACGCGGTGGTGGAGCTGCCCGGGGCGAACTCCAGGCCCTCCACGTTGAAGCCGTCGACCTGCTTGGGCACCTCGCCGGCCGCCGAGCCGGCCGCGAAGCCGTACCGGTTGCCGTTCGCCTTGTCCCAGGCGATCAGGTCGTCGCGCAGACCGGTGTACTTGCCGCCCAGGGCCAGCTGCGTGGCGGCGCCCGAGCCGGTCACGGTGGTGGTGAACACCGTGTGCCGCTGGGTCTTGATCTCGCCGTCCTTGTTGTTGCCCAGCGAACCGGTCCAGTAGATGGTGTTGCCGACCCGGGTGCCGCCCTCGATGTCGATCTCCTTGGAGACGCCGAGCGCGCTGCTGAAGTCCCAGGTGCGCACCGGCGCGCCCGAGGCGTTGCGGTCGTACAGCCGCAGCACATTGGACTCGTCGTCCGCCACCACGATGTACCCGCCGCCCGCGTCGACGGCCGCCGAGGCGTCGCTGGAGCCGGTCAGGTAGCGGCTGTCGGCCGAGCGCTGGACGGCCGGCGAGGCCGCGTAGTGCAGCGTCTTCGTGGCGCTCTTGCCGCCGAGGCCGGTCACCTTGACGGTCAGGTCGGTGTAGCCGACGCCCTGCGCGGCGACCGCGAGGGTGCGGTTGCCGGCGGTGCCCGTGACGGTGACATCACCGGTACGGGCCACCGAGCCGCGGGTGGTCGCCGAGGCGGCGACCGTCAGCGCGGAGGCGTCGGCACCGCTCTGCGCGACGGTGACGGCGACCGTCGGGTCACCGGTGGCGCCGACCGCGCCGGAGAGGTACCCGGCCGAGAGTGTGATCGTCGGGGTTCCGTACGTCACGGCGGCGGCGGGCCCGGCGGGCAGCGCGAGCACCGGCAGCGCGGCGGCGGCGACGGCCAGCGGCAGCAGGCCGCGGGAGAGACGGGACACGGTGACAGCCCTTCGAAGTGGGGGGCGGTGCGAGGTCCGGACCAGGGTGGAGCCCCTCGGCGAACGCCGCCCCTCCGGCAGCGGGCCACCGGACGAACACCTGCCCTCGCCCGGCGCGCCCGCCGGGACCCGTACCGTGGACGGGCCCCCGACAGAACGGTTCCACCATGCCCGGCCGCCGCCCCTTCGTCCTGCTGAGCGCCGCGATGTCGCTCGACGGGCACCTCGACGACGCCTCCCCCGACCGCCTGCTGCTCTCCAACCCGGCCGACTTCGACCGGGTGGACGAGGAGCGCGCCGCCAGCGACGCGATCCTGGTCGGCGGCAACACCCTGCGCGCGGACGATCCCCGGCTGCTGGTCAACGACCCCGCCCGACGGGCCGCCCGGGTCGCGGCCGGCCGGTCCGAGTACCCGCTGAAGGTCACCCTCACCGCGGGCGGGGCGCTCGACCGGGCCCTGCGGTTCTGGCACACCGGCGGCGACAAGGTCGCCTACACCTCGGACGCGGGCGCCGCGCGGCTGCGCCCGGCCCTGGACGGGCTGGCCGAGGTGGTGGCCCTCGGCCAGGCGGTGGAGCTGGGCGCGGTCCTGGACGACCTCGGGGCCCGCGGCGTACGACGGCTGATGGTCGAGGGCGGGAGCGGCGTGCACACCCAGTTCCTCGCCCAGGGCCTGGCCGACGAGCTCCACCTGGCCGTCGCCCCGCTGCTGGTCGGCCAGGCGGGCGCGCCGCGCTTCGTCCACCCGGCGGCCTTCCCCGGTGGACCGGCCCGCCGGATGCGCCTGCTGGAGGCACGTACCGTGAGCGATGTCGTCCTGCTCAGGTACGCCCCGAAGGAGCCCGCCCCGTGACCAGCGCCTCGTCCGACCTCGCACACCTGCGGCGGGCCGTCGAGCTCTCCCGCCGCTGCCCGCCCTCCAGCACGGCCTTCTCGGTCGGCGCGGTGATCGTCGGCGCGGACGGCGAGGTGCTCGCCGAGGGCTGGAGCCGGGAGTCGGACCCGCACGACCACGCCGAGGAGGCGGCCCTGGCCAAGCTGCCGGCGGGCGATCCGCGACTGCGCGGCGCGACCGTCTACAGCTCGCTGGAGCCCTGCGGCCGGCGGGCCTCCCGGCCGCTGCCCTGCGCCCGGCTGCTGATCGCCGCGGGCGTGCCCCGGGTCGTGGTCGCCTGGCGCGAACCGGACCTCTTCGTCGTCGACTGCCAGGGGACGGCACTGCTGGAGGCGGCCGGGGTCGAGGTGGTGGAGCTGTCCGAGGTCGCCGAGCAGGCCCGCTCGGTCAACGCGCACCTGCTGGACTAGTCTTTTGTATCCTTGGTGAACAATAGACTCGGACACCCGCACCCCGCCCCGCGAGGAGCCGCCCCATGCCCGCCGCCCCCCTCACCCTGACCACCCGCGCCCTCCTGCTGGACATGGACGGCACGCTGGTCAACTCCGACGCCGTGGTCGAGCGCTGCTGGGCCCGCTGGGCCGAGCGGCACGGCATCGACCCCGCCGAGGCACTCCGGCTGGCCCACGGCCGCCAGGGCCACGCCACCATGGCAGCCCTGCTGCCCGACCGGCCGGCCGAACTCAACCACGCCGACAACGCGCGGATGCTCGCCGAGGAGAAGGCCGACGTCGAAGGCGTGGTGCCGATCCCCGGCGCCGCCGCCCTCCTCACCGCCCTGGCCGGCCTGCCGCACGCCCTGGTCACCTCCGCCGACGAACCGCTCGCCCGGATCCGGATGGCCGCCGCCGGCCTCCCACTGCCACCCGTCCTGGTCACCGCCGAATCCGTCGGCGCCGGCAAGCCCGACCCGGAGGGCTTCCTCAAGGGCGCCGCCGCGCTCGGCTTCGCCCCCACCGACTGCCTCGCCCTGGAGGACTCCTCGGCCGGGATAGCGGCCGCCGTGGCCGCCGGCGTCCCCGTCCTCGGCATCGGCCCCCGCGCCGCGGCCCACCCCACCGCCGCCCACGCCCTCACCCTGGAAGGCGTCACCGTCACCCCGAACGGCGACGGCACCCTCACCGTCCACCTCACCTGAGCGCCCGGCAGCCGACGCCGCCCGTGACCACGAGAAGGCCCATGCGTACATCCGGGCCTTCCAGCCGGGGCGTCGACCCACCGTTGACGAGACCTGATCGCCACCGGCTCTGCGCCAGAACATCCGGCGACCGCCCGGCAATGTGACGACGAAGGGGTCGGACCCGACGGAGTCCGACCCCTTCCGACTTGCGCGTTTGACTCAGTGTCTAACGTGCAGCAGGTGAACGACTAGACGTTGAAGCGGAACGCACACGACAACGCTCCCACCTGCGGAAACACGATTCCGCGAGGCTCAAGTCAGCACGGAATCAGCACGGGAAACCAAGGTCGACGCTCCCGCCCCGCAACCAAGCCGGCGGATCAGAGCTTCAGTAACGCGGCATGTTCGGGATCGCCTTCTCCGCGAGCTCGACGAGCGCCTCCACCTTCGCCAAGTCGGTCGTGACCTCCTCCGGCGTCACGGCGGGGGCCTCCGACGACCGGTACTCGACTTCGTTTCGCCGGGCTCGCATGCGGTTGAAGGGGCGCAGCATGGAACCGAGTGGCGGGTCGAGCTGCGCGCGCACGGCCTCGTAGATGACGGTATGGCCGCCACGACTGGTTGCACGCAACCCCTGGTTCTGCAGTACCGCGGCTAGCGCTCTTCGCGCGGCGTCGTAGGCCAGCGTGTACGCACCCTCCGGGTCCGTGGCCGCCAACTGCCGCGCGGAGCCGACATGGGTACGCGCCCGGACCAGTTCCGCTTCGGCTGCCTCCTGAGAAGCGGGGACTCGTTCAAGTCCGCCACCGGCGATGAGCGCGTCAACCGTCGACCGCCCTTGATTCCAGCGCGTCATTGCGCCTCCAGGTCAGGGTTCAGCTGTACCAGAGGACGTTCGCGAACGCTGGTGAGGAACGGATCGTCCGTACGGGCCTCCCACGCCTCGACGGAGACCCGATGAACGTTGACCTCACGACGCAAGCGCCGTGAAGCCTCCTCGGCCAGGTCGAAGAGCGCGTCGGCATCGGGGGCACCCACAACGAGGACATCCACATCGGCAGGCGGCAGCCCCGGCTCACCGTTGTACCGAGCGGCCCACGAGCCATAGATATAGGCGCGCTCTACGCCTTCGAGTCCGGCGAGCGCATCGGTGAGCACGGGCACGGGGCCGAAGGAGACGGCCATGAGCTCGCTCAGCGGACGGTACAGCGGAGTATCCGTGCGGGCCCTGACGAGGCGACTGCGCCCCACTCGCCGATCGGCCAGGATTCCACCACCTGCCAACCGGTCAACCTCCCGCAGGACAGCAGTGGGCGTCACGCCGACCTCGGCCGCGAGCTCAGTGATGCTGTACTCGCGGTCCGGGTGCAGGAGCACCAGCGCCAGGAGCTCGCCTTGCATGCGAGACCGGAGGATGGGGAGCAGACTTGGCGATACTTTCATTGGACGCAGGATATCAAGCATCCAATGAAAGTAACAATCTGCACTCACGCCCTCACCGACATACTCATTGGCGCCTGCCGCGAGGCGCCCCAGGCCAGCACCAAGTCAGCACGGGAATGCAGAAGGGGTCGGACTCTGGCGAGTCCGACCCCTTCCGACCTGCATGTTTGACGACAAACCTAACATGCAGTAATCAATCGACTACACGTTGAAGCGGAACTCCACGACGTCGCCGTCCTGCATGATGTACTCCTTGCCCTCGATCCGGGCCTTGCCCTTGCTGCGGGCCTCGGCGATGGAGCCGCAGGCGACCAGGTCGTCGAAGGAGATGATCTCCGCCTTGATGAAGCCCTTCTGGAAGTCGGTGTGGATCACACCGGCGGCCTCGGGGGCGGTGGCGCCCTTCTTGACGGTCCAGGCCCTGGTCTCCTTGGGGCCCGCGGTGAGGTAGCTCTGCAGGCCGAGGGTCTCGTAGCCGACCCGGCCGAGGGTGGCCATGCCGGTCTCCTCCTGGCCCATGGACTGGAGGAGCTCCAGCGCCTCGTCCTCGTCCATGCCGATCAGCTCGGACTCGATCTTGGCGTTCAGGAAGATCGCCTCGGCGGGGGCGACCAGAGCGCGCTGGGCCTCCTTGAACTCCTCGTCGACCAGCTCGTCCTCGTCCACGTTGAAGACGTAGAGGAAGGGCTTGGTGGTGAGCAGGTGCAGCTCGCGCACCGAGGAGGCGTCGAAGCCCGCCTCGAAGAGGGTCTTGCCGGTCTCCAGGATCTTCTGGGCGGCCTCGGCGGCGGCCAGCGTGGCGGCCGACTCCTTCTTCAGGCGGGCCTCCTTCTGGAGCCGCGGCAGCACCTTCTCGATCGACTGGAGGTCGGCGAGGATCAGCTCGGTGTTGATGGTCTCGATGTCGTCCTTCGGCGAGACCTTGCCGTCGACGTGCACCACGTCCGGGTCGACGAAGGCCCGGATGACCTGGCAGATCGCGTCCGACTCACGGATGTTCGCCAGGAACTTGTTGCCCAGGCCCTCACCGACCGAGGCGCCGCGCACGATGCCGGCGATGTCCACGAAGTCCACGGTCGCCGGGAGGATCCGCTGCGAGCCGAAGATCTCGGCGAGCTTGGCCAGCCGGGCGTCCGGGACGCCGACGACGCCGACGTTGGGCTCGATGGTGGCGAACGGGTAGTTGGCCGCCAGCACGTCGTTCTTGGTCAGGGCGTTGAACAGGGTCGACTTGCCGACGTTCGGCAGGCCGACGATTCCGATCGTGAGCGACATGAAGCGCAGTCCCGTGGGCTTGGAGGAGTTGGTTCGGCACCGTGCGGGCCGATCCCCCAGTCTACGGGCAGCGGCTCAGGCCCCCGTGGTCGGCGGCGGCTCCACGAACTCCAGGCGGTTGCCGAGGTTGTCGGCGGCGTGGAAGCGGCGGTGGCCGGGAAGATCCTCGTCCCGGACGACCTCATGACCATGTGCGACCAGCCGCTCGGCGAGCGCGTCCAGCTTCGGCGCCTGGAAGCCCGGGTGCCCCCTGCGGGCCGGCCGGAACTCCGGCACGACACCCAGGTGCGCCTCGACCCCGCCGTCCCGGAACCGGCGACCGCCGCGCGCGGCCGGCACCGGGGGCTCGACCGGCTCCGTCATGCCGAGCACCTCGCGCCAGAACGCACGACACCCGTAATCCGCCCCCGCCGGGATGTCGAGCCGGACGTGGTGAAGGCGTTCCAAGGCGAACCCGCTGGTCATCCATCCCCCTGGAGGAGTTGAGCGACGATCACACCAGTACTCCGTCCGGAGACACGGAGCAAGGTACCGACGCCCATTACACAGTGTGGCGATGATCGGACCGTACGTTGGGTGGGTGGAGCAGCGCATCCGAACCCAGCCGCCAGGGCCCAGACGCCGACCGCCGAACGGCGCGGCCGGGGCCGCCGTCCCCGGGCCCGGGCGGGCCCCCGAGACCGCCGGGGCCACCGCCGCACCCGCGTCCCGACTACGCCCCGTGGCCGGCTCGCCCGAGCGCGGGCGCCCCGGTGGTGCCCGGCCCCGGCTGCGCCTGCCGTTCGGGCCGCGCGCCGGCGCTCGCGACGACCCCCGGGAGGACCCCCGGGAGGACGCCCGCGGCGGCGAGCGACGCGGCGAACGCACCGGCGAACGCGGTGGCGGCCGCCCGAACGGCCGCCTCTACGGGCGCCGGCGCAACGGACGGCCGACCCGGCTGACGGCGGTCGGCACCGGAGTGGCCGCGACCGTCGCGACCGTCGCCCTGGCGGGCGTGGACCGGACGGTCTTCGGCGGTCTCGGGGTGCTGTTCGGCATCGGCTACCTGGTCATCTGCTTCCAGCTGGCCGTCCGGGTGCGCTTCGCCGACCTGCTGGCGGCCCCGATCAGCGGGCCGATCGCCTTCGCCGTCGCCCTGCTGCTGCTCGGCCCGGTCACCTCCTCGGGCGTGACCGCCCAGGTGGTGGCGCTGGCGACGGGCCTGGCCCTGCGGGCCGGCTGGCTGTTCACCGGGACCGGCCTGGCCGCGGCCATCGTGACCGCCCGGTTCGTGGCCCAGCGGCGGATCCACCGCGACCGCTGAGGAGTGGGGCGTCGGACCGGCCGACTTCCCACTCCCCCGGCTTCCCACTCCCCCGGCTCCCCGCGCCCCTGCGGCTCAGGCCCGACGACTCAGGCGGCGGAGGCCCGGGCCGCCGCCATGGCCGCTCCGACGATCCCGGCGTCGTTGCGCAGCTCGGCAGGGACGATCCGCGCCTCCCGCTCCCGCAGCAGCGGCAGGAACTTCTCGTGCTTGCGGCTCACCCCGCCGCCGATCACGATCAGCTGCGGCGAGAACAGCATCTCCACCAGGTCGAGGTACTCGTCGACCCGGCCCGCCCACTGCTCCCAGCTCAGATCGTGCCGTTCCTTGGCCGCCGAGGAGGCCCGCCGCTCGGCGTCCTTGCCGCGCAGCTCCAGATGGCCCAGCTCGGTGTTGGGCACCAGCGTGCCGTCCACGAAGAGCGCGCTGCCGATGCCGGTGCCGAAGGTCAGGACGAGGACGACGCCCTCCTGGCCGTGGCCGGCCCCGTGGACGGTCTCGGCGAGCCCGGCCGCGTCGGCGTCGTTGAGCACCACGGCCGGCAGGTCGAGCGCCTCGCGGAACAGGCCCGCGGCGTCCAGGCCGATCCAGCCCTTGTCGACGTTCGCCGCGGTTCTGGTCTCTCCGTCCACCACCACGCCGGGGAAGGTCAGCCCGACCGGTCCCCGGTGGCCGAAGTGCCGGACCACCTCGCGGACGGCGTCGACCACGGCCTCCGGCGCCGAGGGGTGCGGGGTGAGGACCTTGTGCCGCTCCTGGGCGAGCACGCCCCGGGCCAGGTCGACGGGGGCTCCCTTGATGCCCGAACCGCCGATGTCCACACCGAATACCGCCGTCATGACGACCGCCCTCCGCCGTAACCGTTGTCCACAGGACCACTGCGCACGGGCCCGTCGTCCACAGGCCTGTGCATACCTGTGCACAAAACTACGAGAGCCCACCCGGCCGCGCACAGCGGAAAACCCGGCATCCCGCGAGGGACACCGGGTTCTCCGGGAGGTCCGGCTACAGCTTGCCCGCGGCCTCGGCGCGCAGGTCGCGGCGGAGCTCCTTGGGCAGCGAGAAGGTCAGGTGCTCCTCGGCGGTCTTGACGGTCGACACGTCGCCGTAACCGCGCGCGGCCAGCCACTCCAGCACACCGTCGACCAGGATCTCCGGCACCGAGGCGCCGCTGGTGAGGCCGACCGTGGTGACGCCGTCCAGCCAGGACTCCTGGATCTCGTCGGCGAAGTCCACCAGGTGGGCGGCCTTGGCGCCGTACTCCAAGCCGACCTCGACCAGGCGGACGGAGTTGGAGGAGTTCTTGGAGCCGACCACGATCAGCAGGTCCGTCTCGGGCGCCATCTGCTTGACGGCGACCTGGCGGTTCTGGGTGGCGTAGCAGATGTCGTCGCTGGGCGGGCTGACCAGCAGCGGGAAGCGCTTCTTCAGCTCACCGACGGTGGCCATCGTCTCGTCCACCGAGAGGGTGGTCTGGGACAGCCAGACGACCTTGGACTCGTCGCGGACCTCGACGTTGGCGACGTCCTCGGCACCGTCCACCAGGTGGATCCGGTCCGGGGCCTCGCCCATGGTGCCGACGACCTCCTCGTGGCCCTCGTGGCCCACCAGCAGGATGTCGAAGCCCTCGTCGGCGAACCGGACGGCCTCCTTGTGCACCTTGGTGACCAGCGGGCAGGTGGCGTCGACGGTGGCGAGCTTGCCGATCCGGGCCTCGTCGTGGACGGACGGCGCGACGCCGTGCGCGGAGAACACCACGATCGACCCCTCGGGCACCTCCTCCGTCTCGTCGACGAAGATCGCGCCCTGCTTCTCCAGGGTCTGGACCACGTACTTGTTGTGGACGATCTGCTTGCGGACGTAGATCGGCGCCCCGTACTGCTCCAGGGCCTTCTCCACGGCGATCACGGCGCGGTCGACGCCCGCGCAGTAGCCCCGGGGGGCGGCGAGCAGGACACGGCGCTGCGCGGTGTTGGACATGGCTCCATCGTACGGGCGGCGGCGAGCCGCGCCGACGTAAGGCGCTTTCGGGCCGCACTCGGTCACCGGTGCTCAAATGTGGAAGTGATGAGCGAGCGAGTCGACGCCGGCGGCCTGCGGCGCAGCCTGAGCGTCCGCGATCTGATGGTGTACGGGCTGCTGTTCATCGCCCCGATGGCCCCGGTCGGGGTGTTCGGCGTGCTGGACGCCAAGAGCCACGGCGCGGTGGCGTCGGTCTACCTGGCGGCGACGATCGCGATGGGGTTCACCGCCTTCTCGTACGCCCAGATGGTGCGGGCGGTGCCGCAGACCGGTTCGGTGTTCGCCTACGCGCGGGCCGGCCTGGGCGAGGGGCCGGGGTTCATCGCCGGCTGGATGGCGATGCTGGACTACCTGCTGATCCCGGCGGTGGCGTACCTGTTCTCCGGCATCGCCCTGAACTCGCTGGTGCCGGACGTGTCGCGCTGGGTGTGGACGGCGCTGGCGGTGGTGGTCACCACCGCGCTGAACCTGGCCGGGGTCCGGACGGCGGCGGTGGTCGGCCTCGGGGTGCTGGCGCTGGAGATCGCGGTGCTGACGGTGTTCGTGGTGGCGGCCGTGGTGGTGCTGGCGCGGGACGGGGCGCAGCGCGGCTGGGCCTCGCCGTTCACGGGCGTCGGCGGCTTCTCGCTGACGGCGGTGATCTCGGCGGTCTCGGTGGCGGTCCTGTCGTACCTGGGCTTCGACGCGATCGCCACCTTCGTGGAGGAGGCGGTCGGCGCCTCGGCGGCGGTGGCCCGGGCCGTGCTCTGGTGCCTGGCACTGGCCGGCACGCTGTTCCTGGTGCAGACGTACCTGGCGGCGCTGCTGGAGCCGCTGACCCCGCAGCAGCTGGCGGCGGATCCGGCGGCCCAGGGCTCGGCCTTCTACGACACGGTGGAGAGCGGGATCGGGCACTGGCTGCACGTGCTGGTCGCGGCGAGCAAGGCGATCGGCGCGGCCTTCGCGGCGCTGGCCGGGCAGGCGGCGGCCGGGCGGCTGGTCTACGCGATGGGCCGGGAGGGACGGCTGCCGCGCTTCCTGGCCGCGGTGGACCCGGGCTCGGCGGTGCCGCGCCGGGCGCTGCTGGTGGCGGCGGTGATCACGATGGGCGCGGCCGTCTGGGCGGCCGACCGGGACGACGGGCTGGACCGGCTGACCTCGGTGGTGAACATCGGCGCGCTGACGGCCTTCGCGCTGCTGCACGCCTCGGTGATCGGCTGGTACGTGGTGAAGCACGGCTCGCGGGACTGGCCGCGGCACCTGGTGGTGCCGCTGCTGGGCATCGCGGTGATCGGCGCGGTGGTCTACGAGGCCGCGCCCACCGCGCAGCTCGCCGGGGCGGTCTGGCTGGCGATCGGGCTCGTCGTGCTGCTCGTCCAGGGGGCCTCCGCTGTCGGCATCCGCCGCTAGCCTCGTACGCATGGCCAACACCAGCTCCCCCGAAGCCCCGCTCCCGGTCGGCAAGGTCTCCGCGCTGATCGGCGGCTGGGTCGACCGGCTCGGCGCGGTCTGGGTCGAGGGCCAGATCACCCAGCTCAGCCGGCGGCCCGGCGCGGGCGTGGTGTTCCTGACCCTGCGCGACCCGCAGGCCGACGTGTCGCTGACGGTGACCTGCTTCCGCTCGGTCTTCGACGAGGTCGCGGACGTGGTGCAGGAGGGCTCCCGGGTCGTCGTGCACGCCAAGCCGGAGTGGTACGCGGCCCGCGGCCAGCTCTCGCTGCGGGCGGCCGAGATCCGGCCGGTGGGGCTCGGCGAGTTGCTGGCCCGACTGGAGCAGCTGAAGCGGCGGCTCGCCGGGGAGGGCCTGTTCGCGGCCGAGCGGAAGCGTCCGCTGCCGTTCCTGCCGCAGTGCGTCGGCCTGGTCACCGGGCGCGGCTCGGCGGCCGAGCGGGACGTACTGGAGAACGCCCGGCGACGCTGGCCGGCCGTCCGTTTCGAGGTGCGCAACGTCCCGGTGCAGGGCGTCAGCGCGGTCGAGCGGGTCGGTGCGGCGGTGCGCGAGCTGGACGAACACCCCGAGGTCGACGTGATCATCGTGGCCCGGGGCGGCGGCAGCGTGGAGGACCTGCTGCCGTTCTCGGACGAGGCCCTGGTGCGGCTGGTCGCGGCGGCCCGGACGCCGGTGGTCAGCGCGATCGGGCACGAGCCGGACCAGCCGCTGCTGGACTTCGTCGCCGACCTGCGCGCCTCCACCCCGACCGATGCCGCCAAACGGGTGGTGCCGGACGTCGGCGAGGAACTGGCCAAGGTCCTGGCCCTGCGGGACCGGGGCCGGCGGCAGGTGCTCGGCCGGGTCGAGCGCGAGCGGCACGGTCTGGACGGGGTGCGCAGCCGCCCGGCGCTGGCCGCGCCGCACCGGATGCTGGACGGCCGCGGCCAGGAGGTGGGGGCCCTGCTGGAGCGGGCCCGGCGCACCTTGCGGCACCGCCTGGACCACGCGCAGAGCGACCTCGGGCACACCCTGGCACGGGTGGTCGCCCTCTCCCCCGCCGCCACCCTGGAGCGCGGTTACGCGGTGCTGCAGCGCGCGGACGGCGCGGTGGTGACCGATCCGGCCCAGGTCGCGGCGGGCGACGTGCTGCACGCCCGGGTGGCGGGCGGCGGCCTCGACGTGACGGCCGGCCCCCGGTCGTAGCGGCGCCGGCGGGACGGCGGGACGGAGTGTCCGGCGGCGCTGTCGGCGCCAAGCCCTACGCTGGCTGCCATGGCTGATCAGGAGCAGGTGGAGGCGGCGCCCCGGACGCCGGACGACGCGCTGGGGTACGAGCACGCCCGGGACGCGCTGCTGGAGGTCGTCCGGCAGCTGGAGAACGGCGGCACGTCGCTGGAGGAGTCGCTGGCGCTCTGGGAGCGCGGCGAGCAGCTGGCGAAGGTCTGCCAGCGCTGGCTGGACGGTGCCCGGGCCCGGCTGGACGCCGCGCTGGCCGCCGAGGAGGGCGGTCCCGCACCGGAGTGAGGCCCGGGAGCGACCCTCGGGGGCGACGCGACGCGTCGGGAGCGCCGCGGCGCAGTGACGCGCATCACAACCCCCCGAGGAACAGTTGAAAGTTCACTTATGTTGGGATCAAGTGATCGGCGCCGCCGGTCGACCAGACGAACCCCGTCCCGCATGAGGTGCAGACAAGCATGACCACCGACGCCCTGGTACTCGACGCCGCCGCTCAGGACCTGCTGTTCCGCGACGCCCGCACCGCGAACACCTTCACCGACGAGCCGGTCTCCGAGGAGCAGATCCAGGCCATTTACGAGCTGGTCAAGTTCGGCCCGACCGCCTTCAACCAGCAGCCGCTGCGCGTCGTCCTGGTCCGCTCGGCCGAGGGCCGCGAGCGCCTCGTCCAGCACCTGGCCGACGGCAACAAGGCCAAGACCGCCGCCGCCCCGCTGGTCGCCATCCTGGCCGTGGACAACGAGTTCCACGAGGAGCTGCCGACCCAGCTGCCGCACTTCCCGCAGGCCAAGGACCTCTTCTTCACCGAGCGTCCGGTCCGCGAGTCCTCCGCGCTGCTCAACGGCGCCCTGCAGGCCGGCTACTTCATCGTCGGCGTGCGCGCCGCGGGCCTGGCCGCCGGCCCGATGACCGGCTTCAACGCCGAGGGCATCAACAAGGAGTTCTTCGCCGACGGCGAGCACTCGGTGCTGGCCGTGGTGAACATCGGCAAGCCGGGCGAGGAGGCCTGGTTCCCGCGTTCGCCGCGCCTGGCCTACGACGAGGTCGTCACCACCGTCTGAGCGACGGCACACGGGAAGGGCCCGCACCGGTCCTTAGGTTCTAGCGGTCCTCGCAACACTCATGATCATGGGAGTTGCGAGGACCGTGGGCGGCAAGAGGCTCGATCCGGAGTTGAAGAAGCTG
>NZ_JBHYYB010000164.1:0-13201 GCF_042752535.1 Kitasatospora sp. NPDC059327
GCGGGCGAAATCACCCAAACCAGGCCCATAGGCCCAACTCTGGCGATACCCTGCCCAGCCAACGCTCAAGCCGCCAAGTGAAGCACTCAGTCACAGAACTGACGGAATCCCCCACGACGTCCCACCCGGCATCCAGGCCGTTCTGATCCAGTTCAATGCCCCCACCGGGCCCATGGACCTCACTCCGCTCACCGCCGCTCACCACTTGCGGCGCCTCGAACTCAAACGCCGCCCTATCGCTGACCTGGCCCCCATGCGGGCCCTGCCTGTCGAATCCCTGGGAGTCACCCTGCACGGCGGCGACCTCGCGCCACTCGAAGGCCACCGACACCTGGCCTCCCTCGACCTTGCCACCACTAATCCGATCGACATCACCCCACTGCTCACCGTCCCGAACCTGCGCGGTCTGGATCTCTCCAGGGCCAACGTCCGGGACCTGACCGCGCTTGCCGAGTTCCCCGACCTGCGCTACCTGGCCCTCAACGGGCGCCAGTGGGCCGCCCTGCTGGATCACGGCGGGCTCCCGCCCACCCTGGCCGCCGCTCGTCTTGCCGAGGCGGAGGCATCCCGTGACGAGGCGCTGTCCTGGGCGGAACGACTCGGCCTGGCCGCCGGGGAGCCTCTCTGTGTGACTGGGGCTATCGCTCCTGACAATGAGTGAGACCGACCGCGATCGATAGTTCGCCGCCCATCCCGGGGCCATGCTCAGGATCAGGACACCGGGCCCACGCGTTCGCGGTTTGACACTCCAGCTCATGGGATGTCTGTCAAGTCCAGCATGTAGAGATTCCGCCCGTTCGGTTTGAGCTTGCCGTCCGTAGCGCCCGTTGATGAGAACCTTCGGAATTCCCCGCTCCTGGTCGCGGTTCCCAGTTCGTTGATCCTTGAGGCGAGTGGGGAGGGTCAGCAAGAGACGGTCGCGGGGCCGCCCGCCCGTTGAGCGTGCGGCCCGACCCGTCAAGCGGAGCCTCCGGCATTGCTGAGGCGCGAGGGCTGCGCCGGCCTGGACGGGTCGGTCCAGGCCGGCGCGCGGGATCAGGGGTGAGTCCTGAGGGCCGCCCCGCGGTGGTGTTGAGGCCCTGGCCGGGCATGAAGCACTCGGACCCGGACGAGCGGGGGTATCCGCCCGCCCCGCTCGGCGTGGGTGGTTCAGGACCGCGCTACGGGCGCCACGCGGTCGGTGCCGCCTGGACCACGACGCTCAGGCGGTCGGGCAGGTCGAACTGCCGACGATCCTTCGGGTCCGTTCCGGGCCGGAGCAGCACACCCTGCTGGCCCTCTTGGTCGTAGTTTGCGGCGACGAAGAGCGTGCCGTCGGTGCCCATGCACATCCCGTGCCCGCTCTCGGCGGGGAAGGTCCCCGTTTCGGTGAGGGTGACGGCGTCGAGGATCCTGCCTTCCTCCCCGACGATCCCGAGGTAGAGGTGGCGGCCGTCGGGGGACAGGACGACGTGGGTGGTGTCGCCCCCGGCCGTGTACTGGTAGCGGGCCTTGACGGCGAGGGTCACCGGGTCGAGGGCAATGATGCCCTCGTAGTACTGGAAGACCAGCAGGCGGGTGGTGTCCGGGCCGGGCATGATCTCGACGCCGCTGACGCCCCCGCCCGCGTAATCGGACTCCCTGCCGAAGCCCACCGCCTCGCCCGCCTTGCCCTCGGCCAGGACGGTCGGCCGCACTGCCGCGACCGTGCGGCCCCGGGTCAGCCCGCCGTACAGGCGCAGTCCGTCCGCGCTGACCGCCAGGTGCCCGATGTCGTCCGTGGCGTCCTCGATGGTGCGCAGGACCGTGTTCGTGGCCGTGTCGATCTCGATTGCCGCGCCGGTCGGCGTGCCGGCGTACAGGCGGCTGCCGTCGGGGCTGATGGCCAAGGTGGCGCCCCACTCCGACACGCTGCCCGGCAGTTCGATCCTGGTTGTGACGTCCAAGGACTTCGTGTCGATCACGAGGACTTCGAAGGTGTCCTTGCTGACGCCGGCCGGTATGTAGAGGCGGCTGCCGTCGGGATGCGCGACCAGCCTTCCGGGCTTGCCGCCCGACAGTGACCGGACACCGACCAGGCGGCCGACCATCGGGTCGATCACCGACAGCGCGCACCCCCCTGTGTAGTAGTCGACCCCGTAGAAGTAGTACGTCGCGGAACTCGTCACGTTGCTGATCCCCTCCCGAACCTGTCGCTTGATGATCAAGCTAGTCAGTCCGCCCGCCCCGGCGCTGGCGAACGCCGAGATCGAAAACGGCAGTCGGACGAACTCCGCCATCGCCTCATCAAGATCGACTCCGGGCGGCTTCGAACCCTCCCCGATTGGCCACTGCCGACAGGTGACCAGCGGATGGCTCCCGGGCTCTGGCGCACCCTCAGGCCAACCACACGTCGTGGGGAAACAGGGCGAGCGGGTCTGGCAGAATCCCCCGGCGATCGGGACGGGCCGTTGGCTCGCGGTCGGGAGCATCGGCTTCTCAGCTGACCGGCCGTTGGCCGGGAGCGACGGGCAGCGCACGGACGCGGGCCGGAGGTTGGGCGAGGGCCTCCAGCAACCGGTGGTTGTCCAGCGAGAGCTGGTTGACCGCTCTGACCAGCCCCTGGACGTCCGCCTTGAGCTGTTCAACCTCGGCGGCGTCCTTGGCCCGGAGTTCCTTGAGCTTGACGATCTGCTTGCGCAGGCGGACCTCACTGTCGGGTACCCGGCCGCGTTCGCGGACCTTGGCGTAGAAGTCGTTCTTCAGGTCGAGGTGGCGCTGGGTCAGTGCGTTGCGCGGCACCCCGGCCTCCTGGGCGAGCGCGACGATCGTCAGCGCCCCGTTCGACCGCTCGGGCTTGCCGGCGAGGATGCGGTCCATGGCGGCGCGGATGCGTGTGCGTTCGTCGGGTGAGGGTGTCACGGCTGGGCCTCGCGGGTGGTTCGGGTGCGGTCGTGATGGTCGGCTTCGGTACGAAGGCGCGCTGCGGTGGCTTGCAGCCGCTCGGCGACCGGGCCGGGCACGTGGTCGGCCTGGCGGTCGAGGAGTTCGGCGCGTCGGCGCAGTTCGGCGGCGTGGTGGTCGGTGCGGGCGATGTTGGCGCAAGCAGGACGGCAGTGGTCGAGCCGCGGGGCCTGCGCGGGCTGGTCGCGGTGGCACAGGGCCTGGGCGGGCTTGTAGTGGCAGAGCACCAAGGCGTGGGGGTTGTCGTAGAGGACGGTCTGCGGCAGGGCCAGCAGGCGACGGGCGGCGGCGGGGGTCAGCAGAGCGCCTTCGAGACGCGGGGCGCACGCGGCAGCGGTGACGGCGTGGCGAGCCGCCGGCCCGGAGATGCCCCTACCGCTCGTGAGGTCGTCGTGCAGCCGGGCGGCAGTGCCGGCGACGGCTCGGGCGGTCTCGATGTCGAGCAGATCGTGGAGGCCGCCACGGCTGCGGGAGGCATAGCCCGCGGAGACGAGGGTGCGCAGGTGTCCGTACTGGATGGCGAGGGCGACCAGGCCGCCGGGGCGGCGGGCGATGTGCCAGGCGAGGGTTCGGCGGAGCCGGACGCTGGTGACCGGGCCGTGGGGGTCGGGCGGGATGAGGGCTCCGCCAGGGTGGTGGCGGATCTGCTCGGTGTTGGCCCAGGCGGTGAAGTCGCGGATGCGTAGTCCGATCGCGCTGGCCCTGATGCTGCTGCCGGTCTCGGCTGGCCCGGCGAGCGGGTCGTGGGCACGGCGGTCGAAGAGCAGCGCGTGGTGGGGGACCATGCGCTCCAGGACTCGGACGGCGCGGACGACCGGGGCGATCGCGACCCAGGGGGTGTCGCGTTCCGCGCCGCCGGAGAGGTGGTTGCCGTCCGGGCCGGTGGCGTTCTTGAACTTGTGGCCGCGGATCAGGTGGTGGTGGCTGTCCGGGCCGCCGGTGCCGGGCGCGGGGTCGGGGCAGCAGCCCGTGTGCAGGGCGAGGACTACTGGCGGGAGGGGGTTATTCCGACCATGCACTATTCCCTCGCGAAGGGCTGTCCCGTTTAAGCAGGTGAGGTGGCGCTGGCGGTCGCGGTACGGTCCCTTGGTGGAGCTCTTGAACCCCGCCTGCCCGCTGCACGGACCCGGCATCGACCCCTCGTCTTTGGTCGGCAGTCGGCTCGTCGAGGTACTGGCGTCCTGGCACACATACGACGGGCGCCGCGGCGATGCGCCAGTCGAGATGTGGCTGATGGACGATCGAGACAGGTCCACCAACATCGCCAGCGGCACCGACTGGTGCCTCATGGTCGGTTCCTCCCGGCCCGATGACGGCGTCGACATGGGCGACTGGGGCAGGATCGACGTCCTGCCCGTACGTGACGAGACACCGCTGGCGCCCCACCTCGGCGAAGTTCTGCTCGGCGTCCGGCAGGAGTGGGAGCCCGCAACAGGGCGCGTGGCGCTTGAGCTGGACTTCCCATCGGGAAGCGTCCGCTGCGAGAGCTGGAGCGGTGACCTCCGTGTCCTGACCGTGGACCGGCCCGCGGGCCCGATAGCGCCAATGTCGTGATCTTGGAGTGGCTGGTGTGATTACGGCGTCGGAGCCATCCTGGATAGCCCCGTCGCCCACAACACCGTTGGGTCGTCCGAGTCCGGCTCGGCGTGCCGGTGGCTGCCACCGCTCAGCGGGGAGTCGGCACCGCTACGGCACCCCGCTCCAGGCCGTCTGCTCCCAAGGAGACGGTCAGCCGTGTCCTGGGCACAGTCGTCGGGTGCTCCGATCGCCGTGAGCGCGGCGTTCACGCGTGCTGGCGCCCCCGGCGGCAACTCGTCGTCGGCGAGCAACGGCAGCAGGAGCAGGAGTCGGGCCGCAGTGTCATGCACGCCGACGGCGGTCAGGTCGGGCGTCTCGGCGATGTGCATGATGTCGCGCCAGGACAAGCCCGGCCCGTACCAGTCGCCGTCAAAGCTGGCCAGCTCCTCTGCCCGAGGCCAGCCTGCTCGGGTCAGCAGGTAGTCGACCCCGAAGTCACCAACGAGGTTCCGGTACACGACGACGGTGCTGTGACCGCCTTCAAACGGGATGCGGAACGCCGGCCAGGCCTGGTCGTCCAGAAGAACCTCAGCCAGGGCGTCGGTGTCTGCGCCATCGTCACCGAACCACTCGGGTGCCGGCCGGACCTCACCCGAGACGGGCCGGCACATGGCCAGAAGGTGATTGGACCAGAACCCGGCGCGTTCAAGCAGCCACTCACCCTCGACCAACGGCCCGAAGTCGTATCCCTTGATCAGCACGGACCAGAGTCTCTCAGGTCCCACCGACGTTCCCTCGCGCCCGGCCCGTCCGCAGTAGCGGGACAGCCCTTAGTCAACGCGAGCCGCGAGGCAGCCGGCCCGGTCGCGTCGGGCGGTTCCCTCCGGCGTGAAGGTGAAGCCGTCCGTGAACAAGGTGCCGCCGTCCCGGAAGGCCCAGAGGACAGGTTCGGCGTGGACGGAAGCCGACGATGAGCTTGGCTCAGGGGCGAAGCTGTTCCAGAGGTGGAAGCAGAGCAGGGTGTCGTCGCGTTGGTCGGTCGCGCAGGCCAGCGTCTTGGGGTAGTTGGGGTTGTTCCCCCCGAAGAGGACCGAGGGCGGACCAAAGGCCGTGACGACATCGCTGAGGAGACGGTCCTCTCGGCACCAGGTCTCGCTGACGCGACGGATCTCGTAGTGCTCGGCCGAGGTGAGGGTCCGGTCGAGTTGCAGCCATCCCTGGCGGTGTGCGATCTCGGCGTAGACCGAGGCCACGGCGCCCTCGTGTGCATCACCCCAGAGATCTTGAAAGGCTCCGCGCACGCCGGTGGAGGAGGATCCTCGGCGGGTTTGCAGGTCCTTCAGTTCCTGCTGCCACTCCTGCTCGGAGGCCTCCGCGAACGCCACCGCGTCGAGGTAGAGCCTGATCGCGGTCTCACCGCCGTACATTCCCGGGCGGCGCAGGGCGCCGTTCAGGTGCGTGACCAGGTAGTCGAGCACTTCTTGGGCTGTGCGCCCGTCGTTGCGTCCGGTCGGGTCGGTCATCGTCTGCCTTCCTGTTGGTCCTCGGCGCGTGCTGCGAGGTACTCGGCCCAGTCGCGTCGGGCGTAGGTGACCCAGCGGATCGCGGTGTGGCGGTGCATGCCGGTCAGGTCGGCGAGGATGGGGCTGGGGAGGTCGGCGGCGAGCGCGGCGAGGGCGGAGTTGCGGGTCGCGCGGACCGAGATTCCGTGGCGGTTGAGCTTCTGCGTCATGGCGTGGGTCGAGATGGGCTTCCCTGGGACCAGGCCGGGGAACAGTAGCCGGGGGCCCGGGGTGGCCTGGGCGAACAGGGACCGTGAGCCGGGCAGGGGCTCTTCCGCCAGCTGGTGCAGCAGACCGGCCAGTCGCGGGGGCAGCAGCACGGGGTGCCGGCCGAGCATCAGGTGGGTGTGCTTACTGCCGCGCTGCAGGTGGTCGGGCGTCAGATGGCAGAGCCGTTCTGTGGACGGACCGAAGAGCAGGGTGATCGCGCCGGCTGATCGGACGTCCAGGGGCAGGGCGTCGTCGGTGAGACAGCGCTGGAGGAGGCTCCAGCGGTCGTCCTCGTCGAGCAGGGCCTGCGGCTCCTGCTGCGGGATCGAGGGGACGACGAGCTTGCGGCTGAGCCGGCGGCTCGCCGTCCAGCTCAGGAAGTAGCGGATCAAGTAGCGCCGTTGGCTCGGGCCGCCAGTGATCCAACCGTCGACGTGCTCCTGGGTGAGGTCTGCGAGTGCAAGTTGCTGCTGGTCGAGCCAGGCCAGCAGTTCCAGGGCCACGCTGACGCGCCGTCGAAGATCGCGGTCGGCGGAGGCCGGGTAACGGCGGACGGCGGCGCGTTGGCGTGCGCGTCGGAGCAGGAACCATTGCAGGAACGGGCGGGCGAGGTTCGCGTGGGCCGCCGGCTTGTCGGCCAGTTCGTGCTCCAGCCAACCGGGGATCCGTTCGATGTCCTCGTTGCGGGCGCCCAAGACGCCGTTGTGCACCAGGAGTTGGCGGATGTAGCGCTGGTTCCGGCTGGGCGGTAGCTCGTCGAGCAGCTCGTGGCTGAGCGGACGGTCCTCGGTGACGAGGCGGGCGAGGAGCTTGCTGTTCGGGCTCTCGCGGATCCACTGGATCGCCTGGAAGGGCGCCGGAGCGGCAGCCAGCGCCGTCGCGAGCGGCTGCAACTGCTCGGGGACCACGCCGTCGGCCCCGGCGAGCAGGAGGTTGACCCGCTCGGCGAGAACGCAGAACGCGCACCGGCCCCGGCTGTGGGGGTTGCCGGCCCGGCCGCACTGGCGGCAGGTGTAGTCGGCGGCGAAGCCGACGCAGGGTCCGCAGACGCCGGTGCCGTCGGCGTCCCGCGCGATGAGCGGCTGGACCGTGCCGCAGCGTGAGCACTCGGCCGGCGACCGGAGGACGGTGTTGTAGCAGGTCATGCAGACCGGCCCGATCGGCCATCGCGTGTTGACCGGCTTGGTCCGGCCGCAGCGGGCGCATGGCTCACCCT
Source organism: Kitasatospora sp. NPDC059327 (assembly GCF_042752535.1). NCBI lineage: Bacteria > Bacillati > Actinomycetota > Actinomycetes > Kitasatosporales > Streptomycetaceae > Kitasatospora > Kitasatospora sp. NPDC059327. The sequence goes on from NZ_JBHYYB010000164.1 coordinate 7,429, forward strand.
GTCGGTTGCGCCGGTAGCAGTTGCCGCAGACGGGCTGGCCTTGGAGCTTGCTGCTGCAGGGGCGGATGCGACCGCAGGCGGAGCAGGTCACCTCGGGGCCGCGGTAGCAGCCGTCACACAGGTCGGGCTCACCGTCGTGCGCGTTGCGTGCGATGCGCTTGAGCTGTCCGCACCGGCCGCAGGGCCGTCGTGGGCGACGGTGGCGGTTGTAGCAGAGGTGGCAGACGGCGCCGTCGGCGTCGACCAGTGCCGCGACCGCGGTCTTGCCGCAGGTCACGCAGGTGTGAGTGGGGCGCTTCCAACACCTGACGCACAGGCCCCGGCCGTCTTCTCGGCGGACGACCGGGTTCTGGTGCTCGCCGCACCCGGCGCACTCCTCCAGGCGAGCGGGGTCCTTGTGGTAGCAGACCGTGCAGATGCCGCCCTCGGGCCGGCGGGCGGAGATCCGCATGCCCTCGCGCTGGCAGCGCGCGCACGTGGCGCGGCGACTGTTGGCGTCACAGGTCGCGCAGAGCCGTCCCTCGGGCCGGAGCTGGCGAAGGTCGGTCCGGACCGTGCCGCAGTGCGCGCAGCCGGGGCGGACCACCGGATGGCCTCCCTCGTGCAGCACCTGGGTCAGTCGCAGCAGGACCGGCGGGCAGAGAGAACTCCCGGAGGTCAGGGCCGCGGGATGGCCAGCCAGGTGCTCGGCGAGCTCTTCAAGGTAGCGGGCCGCCCCGCGGACGGGGATCGGCACCGCGACCGCCAGTGCGGCTGCGGCCTCCTCGGCGCCGATACCGGGCAGGGCCGCGGTGAGCCGGGTGGTGACAGCGGAGGTGGCGGCTTCGAGGCGCGCGGCCTGGGCGGCGAGGCGAGCCACGACCGACGGCGCGGTCGGCGAGGGCGCGGTCACAGGCCCTCCGGGCGCCGGATGGAGGTCCGACGCACGGCCGGCAGCGGACCGGGCGTCTCACCGCCGGCGGTCTTGCGGACCTCCTGGTTGACGACCTGTACCTCGATCAAGTCGTTCGGCTGGCAGGCGAGGATGTCGCACAGGGCCGCCAGGACATCCATCGACAGCCGCTGCGGAGGCTGCGTGACCAGCCGGAAGACCTGCTCGCGAGAGAGGGCGATACCCCGTTCGGCCAGCAGCGGCACCAGGTCGGTGGTCTGGAACATCTCCCGGTCGGCCATGAGCTTGCGCAGGTTCCAGCGGTAGCCCATCTTCTTGATCACTTGGGGTCCTCCCAGATGCCGGGGTAGCGATGGGTCAACTTCCGCTGCAGGAGCCGGTTGCGGTACTCGTCCGAGACGCCGGTGTAGATGGCCGTGGTGCTGGCGTAGCCGTGCCCGGCCTGGTCCTGGACGAACCGCTCCGGGTAGTCGAACTCGACGAGATGCGTGATGTACGAGTGCCTCAGGCAGTGCAATTTCAGCTCTTCCGGCAGGTCAGCGGCCTTCCGTGCGGCGTCGAAGGCTTCGTTCGCCGACCGGCGGGACAGGCGCCCACTGCGTTCGGTGACCCAGATCGCCGGATGCTTCCCGGCACCGAACCGGGGGCGAACCTCGGTCAGGTAGTGGTCCATGACGTCGACGATCCAGTCCATCTCCGGGACCGTGAAGATGGTGCGGCGCTTGGGCGGGCTGCCCTTCGAGGACTTCCCGTACCGGACGAACATCGCCGCGTGGCGGCCGTACTGCGGTGCCTTCGGGTTGCGCCGCAGGTCGGCGACGTCGAGATGCACGCTCTCCCGACGACGCATGCCGTAGGCGTAGTAGCTCTTGAGCAGGGCGGAGTCCCGCATCGCGGCCAACGCGCCCTTGCGACCGCGCTTCCGGATCTCCTCGACCCGTCCGTCGGCGGCGTCGAACAGGGCCTGGATCTCGTCATAGGTCAGCGGGCGACGACTCGGGTCGCCCTCGTACTCGCTGACGTGGGTGACGGTGTTCCACTCGTGCAGGATCTGCACCGGTACCTGGCCGAAGCGCTCCTGGCAGACGTTCATCCAGCCGTAGCGCGCGTCCGTGATGTACTCGCAGAACAGCCGTAGGTGGTTCTGGTAGCCGCGGCCGCTCGACACCGTGAACGTCGGCGTCTTCGCCCGCAGGTGGTCGATGAACGCCTCGACCTCGGCCGGCTGCCACTGCCACGGGTACTGGTTGGTGAACTCGGCGAACCGACGGACCAGCGACAGCCGCGGCTTGATGGTCGAGTCCCAGTTCAGGAAGCGGCTCCTCTGCTGCTTGGTCCACCCCTCCAGCATCGCCTCGAACACCGCCGGCTCGGGGTCCAGATACGAGACCCCGTCCACAAGCATCAGGTGGGCCGCCCCAGCCAGATCAGCCGCTCTAGCCACTCCGACCTCCGTTGCGTTAGATGCAACATTGTTGGGATGGCAGGCGTCGAGCGCAAGAGCCGCTGGCCGATCGGTTGCCCCTCGCCCGGTGACCGCAAAGGCACCCCCTCCCACCTGTGGTTATGAGTGTTGCCCGCCCTGCCGAGTGTTGCATCAAACGCAATTCCGCCCCTTTCTCCTGGGGGCGCATGCCCGTCAGATACAGACAGATGATCATCGCGGCGGTGCCCAGGTGGCGCATCAGTTCTCCGGCCTCGGCGAAGTCCAGGTGCTCGCGCCAGGGACGTCCCTCGATCCGTCCGGTCACCGGCACCCGCAGCGGACACGGTCCCGGCCGGGCGGCCACCGCCTCGCCGAGCCGGTGGATCTGCACGAACCGGTCCACCTGCAGGGGACTGGCTCCGGTGGTGGCGGCGACGAACAGGCGGGCGACGGTGGGCGCGGGACCCCTTCGTGTGGCGGGCAGCGGGGCCTGGGCCCGCACGAGCGGCAGAAGGTATGCCTCCAGCGCGGCCCTGCCCGCGGGGGGCGAGGGTGTGGTCGCGGCCAGGTCCGCAAGGCGGCGCTTCTCGGACCAGCCGGCCAGGATGTCGTCGGCGAAGTCCTCGACCATCCGGATCGCCCAGACCAGCAGCGGGCCGATGACCTGCGGGTCCAGGGGCTCCGTGCTGTTCTCCCCGCCGCCTCCGCCGCTGCCGGCGGGAAGGTGGTCGTCGGAGCCCTCCGCCTCCCAGGCCGGTTCGGCGATCCCTGCGGGGCGGGCCGTGAGCCGGTCGAACGCCCACAGGGCCGTCAGCCGGCCCGGGATCCTCTCCCCGCTGTTGCGGCTCACGCCGTCCTCCCACCGCCTGGCGGTGTAGGCGGCCCAGTGGTCCTGCGTGCACGCGGCCAGGTCGTCGATGCCCCGTTCGTGCAGCCAGCGGGCCAGCCGGATCCACTCGCGGCAGGTGTCCGCCATCTCCGCGGCCGAGGAGCGGCCCCGGGCCCGGACCCCGCGGCCCTGCAGGCGGGTGGGGCGGAGCTGTCCGTTGATCATGGTCCAGGCGACCGTCTTCAGCTGGTCGCGCAGCACCGGCGGGCAGCGCCGCCAGTGGACCGCGAGCAGGCTGGTGCCGGGGCTGTCGACGAGCTGGGCCAGGGACCACACCGCGTCCCGGAATCGGGAGCCGGGGTGGTGGTTTCCGGCGTTGATCCATTGCGGAAGGACCACGGGGGTGTCCGGGGCGGGCGCCGGCAGGACGTACGGGTCGTCCGCGGCCGCGAGGGTGGTGCTCACGGGGTCAGGTCTCCTTTCAGGAGGAGGCCGACGACGGTGCGGTCGGAGTCGTCGACCGTGGCCAGGGCGGCGTTCCAGGCGGCGGGGCCGATTCTTTCGTGCAGGTCGTCCAGGCGCGTCAGGTGGTCGTGCCACCGGTCCTGCCAGATCCGCTCGGGCAGTGCGGATCGCATGCTGTCCAGCTGCCGGCGCAGGTGGGCGAGGCGGCCGTGGTGGCCGGGGTGGACGTGCGCGTTGGGGCAGGCCAGGCAGAGCAGGAAGTCCGCCGCGCATCCCCCGCCCGGGGCGGGCCAGGGGCTGGCGGATTCGTCCTCGCAGTCGGCGGTGGCCGTCTCCCGGTGGGACGGGTCCGGGGCCTCGCCCAGGTGGCCGCCGAAGACGGCCGAGCGGGCCAGCCCGAGGGCCTCCAGCGCGCCGTCCTCGAAAACCTGCCGGGAGGCGTCCTGGACGCGCAGGTCGGGAAGGACGTAGACGCTCTCGTGGGTGCCCCGGGTGTGCTGGAGCGGCCGGCCCTCCCGGGTCACCGTGGTCCGCCGGGCCCGCTGGAACGGTGACCCGCCCACCTGGTGACGCCGTGCCCAGCGCTTCCCGTCGTCCCGTGAGACCCCGAACCGCAGGGGTTCGACGGGCCGGGGACGGTCCAGGTCGTGTTCCACGTTCCCCACCATCTGGGTGCGGGCGGTCATCAACAGGTCCGTGCCCGGGGCCAGGCGGGCGGCCAGCGCGCGGGCGTGCGCGGTGGCCTCCAGCGCCTGGGTGATCAGGCGCCCGGGCGAGTCAGCGCCGGAGTCCGTGACGTTCTCCGTCGAGAACCAGTGCCCGCCGCCGGCCCGGCGCTTCTCCACCTGGACCTGGTAGGTCACCGTCGCGCCCTCGCCGGCCGACGGCGCGGTCGTGGGAGCGGGCATGCGGTCGTAGACGGACAGGTTCCACCCGAAGCGGTCGGTCAGCAGCACCGCGAGCGCCGTCAGCTCTCCGCGGGTCGGGAACAGCCGCCCCCAGGTCTGCTCGACGCCCCCGCCGCCGAGGGGACGACGGTTCGTCACCGCGAGCTGGCCGCCCGGCAGCGCGGTGCGCGGAACATCGCCGATCCGGGCAAGGTGGTCCAGGATCCGGCCGAGCTGTTCCTGAGGGCTCCGGGCGGTGAGCTCCCCGGCCCGCCAGCGTTCCAGCAGCAGGGTGTTCTCGCGGACACGCATCCATGCGGCCCGGAAGTCCCGTTGCGCGGCCAGGAGCACCCGGGCCCGTTCGTCCTCCCCGTACGACTGCTTGCTCCGCTCCGCCCCGGGGACGCGGCGGGCCAGCTCCTCGGCCACCGGTCCGGAGCCCAGCCGCGGGTCCCGACGCAGCAGCAACCGCACCACGTGCAGTCTCCTCCGTCCGCTGGTGGTGCCGACATGGCACGCGCGCCAGCGCTTCAGGCACGCCACCGTCAGCTCGTCCAGGTCCTGCGGCAAGGGATCCAGGGAGGACACGAACCGGGCGAACACCACCACCTGGATCCAGTAGCTCTTGGCGGTGGCATGGCTGGACCAGAGGCGGGACTGGGCCGCGAACACGGCGGCCAGCGAGACCTGCATCGGCGCCGCAACCGGCAGCTCGGCGAAGTCGAACGCCATCGGGTGCCCGGACTTGTTGACCACCCTGACGACCAGCCCGTCCGGGGCGAGCTGCGGCTCGCTGCGGTGGTCGGGCGGCGGCGCGACCGCCCGGCGCCCGCGACCGCTCACTGCCCCGCCCCCGTCAGCGAGTCCACCAGGGCATCCACGTCCTGGATGCCCGCGGACTCCCGCGCCAGCCTGGCGAACACCGCGTCGAGGTCCTCGACCCCGCGCCCCGTGCCGTCGGCGTCGCTGTCCTCGGCTGCCGACAGGATCGATTCGAGGTGCAGGTGCGACACCGGCGCGAGGTAGTGCCGCTTTGTCGTCTCCACGTCCGCGTGCCCCAACAGCGTCTTCACCAGGAACCACGGGTCGCCGAACAGCAGCGCGAAGTCCCGCCGGTCCCGCGCGGTCAGCCCGAACCGGCTCTCCATCAGCCGGTTCAACACGATCAGCATGTAGAGCGCGAACGTGTGTCTTGTGTCCGCAGAGGCCGTGTGCGGATCACTCCGTGTTGGTATGGAGCTGGCGAGTCTCGGAGCGGGCGTTTGCCGCACTGA
>NZ_JBHYYB010000165.1:0-13188 GCF_042752535.1 Kitasatospora sp. NPDC059327
GGCCCGGGGTCCGCACGGACCCCGGGCCGGTGCGGCCACCTCGCACACGTGAGGTCCTCCCGTCCCCGGCGGACAGGAGGACCGACGCGCGGAGGTCAGCGGGTGACGCTCGAGACCAGGCCGCGGGTCAGCGCCGGGGTCAGGGCCGGGGTCAGGGCCGGGTCGACGACCGCCGGCGTGAGGTCGGTGGCGACGGCCTTCAACTCGTGGGCGCGGGCTTGGAACCGGCCGGGCCGAGGTCGGCGACCGGGTGCTGCCGTAGCCGGCGCCACCGTACTTGGCCGTGTCGGCGACGACGATCACGAGGTCGGCCCGCAGGGCCTTGGCGGCGTAGGAGTCGACCGCCTTGATGTCCACGCAGAGCGACCGCTCGATCGAGTCGCACCAGAAGCGCGCGCCGAGGGCGGTCTTGCGGACGGTGCTCTGCTTCGGGTCGCCGGAGACGCCCGACTGGGCGGAGACGGCGTCTGGCTGGGCGCCACCCACCTCACCCGTGTCTACGGCCGACCCGCCGCGAACGGTTCACCCGCCGCTTCGGGCACCCTCCCGCCACTTCCGCCCCGCCTGCACTCCTTAACCGTAGACGCCACCGGAAGACCACATTCCCATGTCAACTCGTCTTCTGGCGTTCAATTTGACGATGCCTCAGCTCAAGGGGCATAGTGAAATATCACATTGCAACGACCTCCTGGGCGGTCCAGGAGGCCCCTTCACACAGGAGAAGGCTCCCCATGACTCGCAAGATCCTGACGACGGCCGCCGCAGCGGTCGCCCTGGGAACGGCTCTGGTCGTCGCGGCTCCCGCCGGTGCGGCCACCGCCTCCGGCGCCGCCGACGCCCCCACGGTGATCTGCGACAACTACGGCCTGCAGGCCGGTCTGGCCACCAAGGTCTGCGCCACGGTGAGCGGAGACGGCATCGAGTTCACCGGCCACGTCGGCCTGGCCGGCCCGCCGAGCCCCGGCAGCCCGCTCCCCCGGCCCCAGCAGCTCGACGTCCTCCTGACCGGCAGCGTCGCCGGCGGACTGACGCTCGGGACGACGCAGCAGACGCTGACCTTCCAGAGCCGGCCGGTGCGGGTCGAGGGCGTGCACGGCACGGTGCCCTGCGGCTCGACCGTGCACGCCTCGTTCTCGGTCGCGTCCGCCGGATGGCTCGCCAACCCCGTCACCACCGACATCCCGGTGACCTGCTGACGGAACGGACCTCCGGACCGCCCTGGCCCGCGCTGACGAGCCCGGGCCGGGGCGGCACCGGCGCGCGGCCGCACAACCGCGCCACCGCGCAAGCCACGCAGCCGCGTCGGCCGGGCCCGGACCGGTCCGGGCCCGGCCGGGCGCACACCCGGCCGGGCCCGACACCCCCGGACCTAGCAGATCCGGGGCAGCTGCTCACCCATCGGCAGGTCGACCACCCGCGTGCCCCCGAGCGCCGTGCGGGCCACGACCATGCCGGGGTGCTCGGCCACGCACTCGCCGATCACCGCGGCCCCAGCCCCCAGCGGGTGCGCCCGCATGGCGGCGAGCACCGCCTCCGCCCGCTCGCGCGGCACGAAGGCCACCAGCTTGCCCTCGTTGGCGACGTACATCGGGTCGAGACCGAGCACCGCACAGGCGTTGGCGACCTGCGGCGGCACCGGAACGGCCCGCTCGCTCATCACCACACCCACCCGGGCCGCCGCCGCGACCTCGTTGAGCGCCGCGGCCAGGCCGCCCCGGGTGGGGTCGCGCAGCACGTGCAGGTCCGGGGTGACCGCGAGCATGGCGTCGACCAGTCCGCCGAGCGCGGCGCAGTCGCTCTCGATCTCCACGCCGAACTCCAGGCCCTCGCGCACGCTCATGATCGCGACGCCGTGCAGCCCGATCTCGCCGCTGACGATCACCACGTCGCCCGGGGCGGCCCGCTGCGGCCGGATGTCCACCCCCGCCGGAACGAGGCCGATACCGGCGGTGTTGAGGTACACGCCGTCCCCGTGGCCGGCCTCGACGACCTTGGTGTCACCGGTGGCGACCTCCACGCCGGCCACCCGCGCGGCCTCCCCGAGCGCCCGGGCGACCCGGTCCACCACCGCCATCTCCACGCCCTCCTCCAGGATGAACCCGCAGGACAGGTAGGCCGCCCGGGCCCCGCTCATGGCGAGGTCGTTGACCGTCCCGTTGACGGCGAGGTCCCCGATGCTGCCGCCGGGGAAGAAGAGCGGCCGCACGACGTAGGAGTCGGTGGAGAAGGCGAGCCTGGCCCCGCCGAGTTCGAGGACGGCGGAGTCGCCGAGCCCGGCGAGCAGTCGGCCGCCGAACGCCGGGGCGAAGATGTTCTCCACCAGCTCGGCCGACATGGCCCCGCCGCCACCGTGCCCCATCACCACCCGGGGGTGGTCGCGCAGCGGCAGCGGGCAGCTCCACCCGGAGAGGTCGGGCGCCGCGGCGGACGCGCCGGACGGCACGGTCAGGATCTCGGCCTCAGCCAACGGGGCTCGCCTCCCGGGGAACGGCCGGCGTGCTCAGCCGGCGGTAGAGGTAGTACGCGGCGCAGGCCCCCTCGCTGGACACCATGGTGGCGCCGAGCGGGGTGCGCGGGGTGCAGGTGGTGCCGAAGGCCTCGCACTGGTCGGGCTTGAGCAGGCCCTGGAGGACCTCCCCGCTGCGGCACTGCGCCGGCTCGCGGGTGGTGATCCCGGTGACGTCGAACCGGTGCTCGGCGTCGTGGTCGCGGTAGCGCGGGGAGAGCCGCCAACCGCTCCGCGGGATCACCCCGATGCCGCGCCACGCGCGGTCGGTCACCTCGAAGACGTCCTCCAGCATGGCCCGGGCCGCCGGGTTGCCCTCCGCGCGGACGGCCCGCGCGTACGCGTTCTCCACGGTGTGCTCGCCGCGCTCCAACTGCCGTACGGTGCGCCGGATTCCCTCCAGGATGTCCAGCGGTTCGAAGCCGGTGACCACGATCGGCACCCGATGGCGTTCGGCCAGGGCCGGGTACTCGCCGGTGCCCATCACGCTGCACACGTGCCCGGCGGCCAGGAAGCCCTGGACCCGGCAGTCCGGCGAGGTCATGATCGCCTCGATCGCCGGGGGCACCCGTACGTGCGAGACGAGCATGCTGAAGTTGCGCAGGCCCTGCTTCCGGGCCTGGTGGACGGCCATCGCGTTCGGCGGGGCGGTGGTCTCGAAGCCGATCCCGAAGAAGACGACCTCGCGGTGCGGGTTCTCCCGCGCGATCCTCAGCGCGTCGAGCGGCGAGTACACCACCCGGACGTCACCGCCCTCGCCACGGACCCGGAAGAGGTCGCGGTCGGTGCCCGGCACCCGCAGCATGTCGCCGAACGAGCAGAAGATCACCTCGGGCCGGGCGGCGATCGCCAGCGCGCGGTCGATCATCTCCAGCGGGGTCACACAGACCGGACAGCCCGGCCCATGGATCAACTCGACTTCCTTCGGCAGGAGTTGGTCGATCCCCTGGCGAATGATGGTGTGCGTCTGCCCACCGCACACCTCCATCAGCGCCCACGGCCGGGTGACCGTCGCCCTGATGTCCGCGAGCAGGACGGCCGCCAACTCCGGGTTCTGGAAATCCTCCAGGTACTTCACCGCCGCTCCTCCCGCCCGGCCGCCGCGGCCGCTTCCCACGGATCGCCGAACTCCTCCTGGAGCAGGCCGATCTCGGCGAACAGCTCCAGCGTCCGGCGGGCCGATTCCTCGTCCAGGCGCTGCAGCGCGAACCCGACGTGCACGATGGCGTACTCACCCACCTTCAGGTCCGGCAGGTACTCCAGGCACACGTCCTTGACGACTCCGCCGAAGTCCACGACCGCCATCCTGGCACCGTCGCGTTCCGCGATCTCCACCACTCTTCCGGGCACCGCCAGACACATCCGGGTTCTCTCCTCTCAGGTGGCGGCCGGGCCGGCGGCCCGGGCGGCCACCATCAGCTGCCCGAGCGCCAGTCCTCCGTCGTTGGGCGGCACCCTGCGGTGCCGCAGCACGGTGAAACCGTCGGCCCGCAGGCCTTCCGCGCAGGCCGAGGACAGCACCGCGTTGGCGAAGACCCCGCCGGTCAGCGCGACCGTCGCGGTGCCGTGCTCCGCCCTGGCCGCTCCGCAGACCCGGCGGACCAGCCCCGCCACCGCCTCGTGGAAGCGCGCCGCGATCCGGCCGGCCGGGGCACCGGCGGCCAGGTCGGCCAGCACGGCGGCCAGCACCGGCGCCGGGTCGGCGACCACCGTCCCGGCCACCGACCGCAGGTCGAACGCGTACCCCTCGGCGGGGCCGTGCGCCAGCGCCGCGCCCTCCAGCTCGATCGCCGCCTGCGCCTCGTACTCGGCCCGCTGGCAGACCCCGGCGAGAGCCGACACCGCGTCGAACAGCCGCCCCATGCTGGAGGTCGGCAAGCAGTTCAGTGATCGATCCAACTGCCGCTCCAGCACCCGCCGTTCGTCCTGGGGGCAGGCCAGTACGGGCGGCAGTTCGGACGCCCACGGCAGCCCTGCCGCGCGCAGGTGCGCGAGCGCCATCCGGTACGGGCGCGCCACCGCCGCGTCCCCGCCCGGCAACGGGACGTACGCGAGGTGGGCGAGGCGGCGGTAGCCGTCGTAGTCGGCCAGCAGCAGCTCTCCGCCCCACACCGCGCCGTCGTCACCGAACCCGGTGCCGTCGAACGCGACGCCGAGGACGGGCCGTCCGCCGTCGAGGCCGTGTTCGGCCATCACCGAGGCGACGTGCGCGTGATGGTGCTGCACCGCCCGCACCTCCCGCCGGCCGGCGGTGCCCCGGGCGTGCCGGGCGGACCGGTAGCCGGGGTGCCGGTCCACGGCCAGCAGGTCGGGCCGGACCCCGGTGACGGCGCCCAGGTGCCCGACCGCGCGGTCGAAGGCTTCGAGGGTGGCGAGGTCGTCCATGTCCCCGATGTGGCCGGAGAGCCAGGCGTAGCCGTCCTCGGCCAGCGCGAAGGTGTTCTTGAGGTCACCACCGACGGCCAGCACGGGCCGGACCGGCACCGGGAGCGGCAACGGCAGCGGCGCGTGGCCCCGGGAGCGGCGGATCGGCAGTTGCTCACCGTCCACCACCCGCACCACCGAGTCCTCGCACGGGACGTGGATGGGCCGGTCGTGCGTCAGCCAGGCGTCGACCAGTGGCGCGAGCCGGGCCAGCGCGTCCCGGTCCTCCGTCACGACCGGCTCGCCGGAGAGATTGGCGCTGGTCATCACCAGCAGTCCGGGGCCGGGCGGGGCGATCAGCAGGTGGTGCAGCGGGGAGTAGGGCAGCATCACCCCGAGGTCGGGGCTGCGGGGCGCCACCGCCTCCAGCGCGGGCGGCAGCGGTGCCCGGCGGCGCAGCAGCACGATCGGCCGGACGGGCCCGGTGAGCAACTCCTCCTCGACCCCGCCCGGGTGGACCAGTCCGGCGAGCTCGCCGAGGTTCCGCGCCATCACCGCGAAGGGCTTGGCGCCGCGGCGTTTGCGCCGGCGCAGCCGGGCCACGCTCTCCTCGTTCAGCGCGTCGCACACGAGGTGGTAGCCGCCGATCCCCTTGACCGCGAGGATCGCTCCGCCGGCGAGCAGCCGCCGGGCCTCGGTGAGCGCCGTCTCGCCGTCGAGCGTCGCCAGCCCCGGCACGACCAGGGCGAGCCTGGGTCCGCACGCGTGGCAGCAGACCGGCTGGGCGTGGAACCGCCGGTCGGCCGGGTCGGTGTACTCCCGCTCGCAGTCCGGGCACATCGGGAAGCCGGCCATGGTGGTGTTCGCCCGGTCGTACGGCAGACCGGTCACGATGGTGTGGCGGGGGCCGCAGTTGGTGCAGCTGATGAACGGGTGCCGGTGGCGCCGGTCGGCCGGGTCGTCGAGTTCGGCGAGGCAGTCCGCGCAGGTGGCGGTGTCGGGCGGGATCAGCGTCCGGCGCGGGCCGTCGGCCCGGGACGGCGTGATGGCGAAGCCGGGTACGCCGGTGAGGGCCAGCGCCTGGTGGTCCACCGAGGCCACCCTGGCCAGCGGCGGCGCGTCGGTCGCGATCCGGCGGCAGAACGCGTCCACCGCCTCCGGCCGCCCCTCGACCTCGGCCAGCACGCCGTCCCCGGTGTTGGTGACGGTGCCGGCCAGGCCGAGTTCGGTGGCGAGGGTGAAGACGAACGGCCGGAACCCGACCCCCTGGACGAGTCCGCGGACGGCGACCCGGCGCCGCTGTGACCCGTCCGCCGGCCGACCGCCCGTCACGACCGTTCCGCCACCGCGGCGTGCGGGTGCGCGGCGCCGGACCCGTGCGGGTGCCCGTCCTCGTCCCCGTGCGTGTGCGCGTGCGGGTGCCCGTCGTCCCCGTGCGCGTGCGTATGCGAGTGCCCCGTCCCCGGCGTGCCCGCCATCACCGGCCGGTGGGCCGGCGTCCCGTCCAGCACCGCGAGCGCCCGGTCCAGCAGCACCCCCGCCCCCTGCCCGGTCCGGACGGAGGTGAACAGCACCTCCACCCCCGGGTTGACCCGGGCCACGTTCGCCAGGAACGCGGCCTCGTCGAACTCCGCCGCCACCGCGAGGTCGGTCTTCGTCACCAGCACCAGATTGGCCAGCCCGAAGGCCGTCGGGTACTTGAGCGGCTTGTCCTCGCCCTCGGTGACGGAGGCGAGCACCACCCGCAGCGACTCACCGAGGTCGTACGAGGCGGGGCAGACCAGATTGCCCACGTTCTCGACGAAGAGCAGCCGGGTGTCCGCCGGCAGCCAGCCCGCCAGGTGGTCCCGGAGCATCGCCGTCTCCAGATGGCACAGCCCGTCGGTGAGCACCTGCTTCACCGGCGCTCCCGAACGGGCCAGCCGGACCGCGTCGTTCTCGGTCGCGAGGTCCGCGGTGAGCGCCGCCACCGGCACCCCGCGGGTCCGGGCGAGCCCCAGCTCGGCCTCCAGCAGCGCCGTCTTCCCGCTGCCGGGGCTGGACAGCAGGTTCACCACCACGGTTCCGCGCGCGGCGAGTTCGGCGCGCAGCTCGCGGGCGCCGTCGTCGTTGCGGGCGAGGACCGCCTGCCGGAGTTCCACCGTGCGACACATCGGGTTCAGCCTTCCTGGTCGGCCAGGGCGCCCGCGGGGCGCTCGGCCCACTGGACGCCGAGGATCTGCAACTCCCGGCCCGCGAGCAGCTCGACCCGGGCGCCGGCGCAGCGCGGACACCCCAGGTCGGGCGGCATGCCGACGGCCCACTCGACACCGCACGGGGTGCACCGCGCCCGCGCCGGCACCGCCTCGGTCTCCAGCACCGCGCCCTCCACCAGCGTCCCGGCGCAGGCCAGTTCGAAGCAGAAGTCGAGTGCGGAGGGCACCACCCCGGCGAGTTCGCCGACCTGGAGGCGCACCTTCTCCACCGCGACCGCGCCGTGTTCACGGGCTGCCGCGTCCACCTGCTCGACGACAGCCGTCGCGATCGACATCTCGTGCATCGATCCCACTCCCCTGGCCGGAGGCAACAGGCTTCATTACAGGGCGCGGTGGCGACCACGGCTCGCAGCCGCGCCGCCACCGCGCCCGGAGTACACCGTTCGCCGCAACCCGGTCCTCACATCCGCAGGATCCGCAGGTAGCGCTTGAGGTCGGGCAGGCTCTGCCAGACCAGGGTCACGACGGCGGCCACGACGGCCACCCCCAGCAGGTTCTTCAGCATGGTGACGCCTCTCTCTGCGCCTGCGCGTCCGATCCGACGATCCGCAGGACCACTCCGACCGCCTCCTCGACGGCGGCGGCCACCGGGGCACTCAGCCCGATGCCCTCCTCCAGTGACGCCGGCTCGCAGCCCACCACCAGCACCCGTCCGGGCGGGGATCCGCCCGTTCCGGCGGCCAGCGTGGCGAGCAGCGCGAGTACGGCGTCCGGGCCCATCCGGTGCCCGTCCAGCACCGGTGACTCCACCGGCCCGGCGTCCGCCTCGATCAGGTACACCGTGCCCGGTTCCCCGCCGCGCGCGGTGGCGTCGACGAGCACGAGCGTCCGGTAGCCGTCCAGCAGCTGGTAGGCCAGGTGCACGCCGCGTACCCCGATGTCGACCAGCTCGACGTCCGCCGGCAGCGGGTGGGCGGCCAGCCGCCGGACGGTCTCCACGCCGAACCCGTCGTCGCCGAGGAAGATGTTGCCCACCCCGGCGACCAGGACCCGGCCCGTGCTCATGACTCCTCCAGCGGGGTGACCTCGTCGGGCTGGAAGTAGCGGAACCGGCCCTGGGCCCGCCACAGGTCCGCTCCCGGGTCGTCCTCCACGGTCACCGCCAGGTGCACCGAACCGTCGACGTCGTGCAGCACGGCCTCCACCACGGCGGTCCGACCGTGAAGGAAGAGGTCCTGCGCGTCGGTGCGCCGCCGGCCGGGCCGGAGCAGGACGCGGCTGCCGGCGCCCACCTCGCGGCCGTCGACCACCACGCGGTCGCGCTCCGGGTCCACCTCCGGGTCGTTGCCCGGGTCCCACCAGGGCTGGTCGGAGGTGTCCCCGGTGATCTCACGCAGACCCCGGACGGCGCCGTGCAGGCGTTCCAGGACCTCCCGCGGCATCGAGTCGGCGAGGTCGATCACGGCGCCGGCCCGCTCGTCCGTGCCCCGGGCCTCGCGCTTCTCGCGCTCGGTCAGGGCCGCCGTCCGCAGGGCGAGGATCTCGTCGATCTCGGTGGCGTCGTACAGCGTGCCGAGGCTCTCGGGGGCGACGAGCGGGTGGTCCTCCAGGATGATCGGCGAGGACAGCAGTACCTGGTTCCGGCCGGGCGGACCGGCCAGCACCGGCCAGGTGTGCTCGTTGCGGCACTCGGCCACGGCGGCCTTCGCCCACTCGGGCGGGTCCGTCACCGACAGGAAGGTGCCCCGGTCGAGGCCGAGCAGCAGGTGCGCCGAGACCAGCGCGCGCGGCAGTGCCGCGTCCCGCCGGTCGCCCGGGGCCGGCGACCAGTCGGCGGTGTTCTCCACCACGACCGTCAGCCTGCGCACCGCGTACGGCCCCGGGACGTCCCGGGCGGTCAGCCGCAGGACGCCGTCGGCCTGCTCGCGCCGGCGCAGCAGCCGGCCGACCGTCACCCCGTCCTCGCGGAGCAGTTCGCGCTCCTCGCAGGCCGGCAGCCGGAACTCCCGGACGATCCCGTCCCCGGCCAACTCATCCACCGGGACGACGAGTTCGACCCGCTCCTCGACTCCCTCGTCCCATGGGACGAGCACCCGGTCGGCGAGCTCCAGCTCCTCCACCGGTTCGAAGCCGCCGGCCGGGGTGGCGCGCTGGACGGTCCGCCGCTGCGGCCGGAGGAACCGCAGCTCCACCGCGAGCCGGTCGCCGGGGCGGGGCTCCATCAGGCACTCGGTGCGCTGGTGGCAGTGCTCGCCGCTGTCCTCGCCGTAGCCGGGCGGGACGAGCACGCCGAACTGCCAGCGCAGCCGGTTCTTGGCCGCCGACGCGCGGTAGGGGTAGAGGACGTACCCCTCGAACAGGACGGCGTCGGCGATCTGCCGGGCCTGGGCGAACCGGCTCTCGGTCTCGGTCGTGAAGGCGTTCACCGGGCGACCTCCCCGGCCCGGACCGCGTCGAGCAGCTCGCGCACGGTCGCCTCCCAGGACGGCAGGGCCCGCCGCGAGCGGTGGGCGAGCAGCTCCGCCATCAGATCGGCGGGCAGCCGCAGCCATCCGCAGCCGGGGAAGTGCTGCTCGATCATCTCCCGCCACACCCGGACGGGCATCCGCAGCGTCGCCTCCTTGTCCCAGGGCACCGGGGTCACCTGGAAGCCGCCGGGGCCGGTGAACGCGGTGCCGGAGAACAGCAGCAGCAGGGGCACGTCGCCGCCGTCCAGCGCCGCGAGGTAGCGGGCGGAGGCCACGTCCATGTCGTAGGTGCACGGCACGACCAGGTCCACCTCGGTCTCACCGGTGAAGCCGGGGACCATCAGCGGGACCAGGGCGAACTGCACCGGGTGCAGCGTGCTGCCCCAGCGGGAGCGCTCGCCGAACAGGTCGGTCAGCCGCTCGCCCTCGGCCTCCTCGTAGGAGCGCCGCGCGGGCTCGATCCGCAGCTGGCAGCGGAGCGCGAGGGCGTGCACCCGGGTGCCTTCGGGCGCGGTGATCCGCAGCCGCAGGACCAGGGTCGGCCCGGCCGCGTGGGGATCGGCCCGTACTCCGGTGCAGGCGAAGGACAGGTCGGTCACGAGGCGACCTCCGGTCGGGGGGTACGGGCCCGCCCGGCCACCCGCGCGAAGAACGCGTCGAGTTCGGCCCGGGCCTCGGCGCCGCCGTCGAACCCCTTCCAGCACCGCCGCAACCGGCCCACCAGCTCGTAGCAGACGTCGATCGGGACCAGGAAGCACTGCACCGGGCTCGCCGCCGGGTGCCGCAGCAGCAGCGCCTCGACGTCGGGCTCCAGTTCGGCGGCGAGCCGGCTGTCGCCGAGCGCGGCCTGCCAGTGCGTCTCGTCGGGCTCGCTCTCGGTCGCGCCGCCCGGGCCCGGGTACAGCAGCACCAGCCGGTCCTGCCGGGAGTTGCGGAACAGGAAGGCCGTCTCGACCGGGATCCCGAGCGCCGCCCACTGCTCCTCGCCGAAGCGGTGGTCCGGCTCGGCGAGGTAGCGGTCGGGCACGCCGCGATAGCGGCCGCCGGCCGCGCCGGGCTGCTGGAACAGCAGCCCGCAGGCCGTGCAGACGCAGGTGAGGGCCTGCTCCTCGGTGTCCACCAGGTGCCGGTGCTCCCGCGGGACCTGCTGGCCGCAGAACGTGCAGCGCTCCGGCTGCGGGGGCGCGGGCTCGCGCATGCGGCGCAGCAGCGCGGCGCCGGGGCGGGCGAGCTGACGGGCGCTCACCGTGCCTCCGCCGAGGCCGGCGGGCGGGTGCCGATCTGCAGCAGCTGCGGGGCGCGGTCCAGCTCCACCGCCGTCACCTCGGGGGCGTGGCAGGCCAGCGCGGCCTCGATGTCCTGCTCGGCGCTGCCGCAGCCGGTCTTGGTCCGGCGCAGCCGCAGACTTCCCGTCCCGGGGTCGAAGCCGAGCACCTCGACCGGCTCGGGCAGCGAGTCGAGCGCGCGGGAGATCCGCGCGGTGACGTCCTCGGGGTGGAGGTCGTGCAGGACCAGCAGCCCGGCCACCGCCGGGTCGTCCAGCAACGGCCCCAGCGTGTGCGGCGGCAGCGCCCGGACGAGCCGGGTCAGCCCGTCGCCGTAGAAGGCCATCAGCTCGCGGACCAGTTGCTCACCGGCCACCTGCTCGCCGCCGGTCAGCCGGTCCAGTGCCTCCTGGATCCGCAGCCCGGTCTCCTCCGCCGTCATGCGGTGAGCCCGCTCAGGCCGGTGGGCACGTGCATCTTCTGCACGGTGCGGCCGTCTCCCACGTACATGTGGACGCCGCAGGGCAGACAGGGGTCGAAGCTGCGCACGGCCCGCATGATGTCGATGCCCTTGAAGTTCTCCGGCGAGTTCTCCTCGAAGATCGGCGTGTTCTGCACCGCGTCCTCGTAGGGGCCGGGGGTACCGAAGCTGTCGCGCACGCTGGCGTTCCACGGCGTCGGCGGGTACGGGTGGTAGTTGGCGATCTTGCCGTCCCGGATCACCATGTGGTGCGACAGGACGCCGCGCACGGCCTCGGTGAAGCCGCAGCCGATCGACTCGTCCGGCACCTCGAACCGCTCCCAGGTCTGGCTGCGCCCGGCCCGGACCTCGGCGAGGGCCTTCTCCGCGAAGTGCAGGGCCGCCGCGGCCGCGTAGGCCTGGAAGTACGTCCGGGCGCGGTTGCGCTCGATGGCGTTGCTCCACCGCGGGATCTTCCACTCGAAGGTGGTCTCCGGCTTGGTCATCGAGCGCGGCAGGTTGATCTGCACGCTGTGGCCGGTGGCCTTGATGTAGCCGATGTCGACCAGGCCGGACAGCGCGGTGGACCAGAGGCGGGCGATCGGGCCGCCGCCGGTGTCGAGGGCGAGGTAGTCCTTGCCGTCGAACCAGCGCGGGGACATCACCCAGCTGTACTTGTCGTCGAAGTCGCGCTTCTGCGGCGCGGGCACGGTGTGCTGGTTCCACGGGTGCCTGGGGTCGACCGGGTTGCCGAGCGGGTCGTGGGTGACGAACAGCTCCTTGCCCTCCCAGTCCTCGTAGTACGAGCTGCCGAGCAGGATGCGGATGCCGAGGTTGATCTCGGTGAGGTCGTTGGTGACCAGCTTGCCGTCGACGACCACGCCGGGGGTGACGAACATCTTCCGACCCCAGTCGGTCATGTTCCGGTAGGTGAAGTCGCAGTGGTCCGGGTCGTTGAGGCTCCCCCAGCAGCCCAGCAGGACGCGCCGCCGGCCGACCTCCTCGTAGCCGGGCAGGGCCTCGTAGAAGAAGTCGAAGAGGTCGTCGTGCAACGGCACGACCTTCTTCATGAACTCCACGTACCGCATCAGCCGCGTCAGGTAGTCGGTGAACAGCTGGACCGACGCCACCGTGCCGACGCCGCCCGGGTAGAGCGTGGAGGGGTGCACATGGCGGCCCTCCATCAGGCAGAACATCTCCCGGGTGTACCGGCTGACCTGGAGCGCCTCGCGGTAGAACTCGCCCTCGATCGGATTGAGCGAGCGCATGATGTCGGCGATCGTCCGGTACCCGTGGTCGCCGGCGTGCGGGGCCGCGGTGCGCTCGGCCAGCTCCAGGACGCCGGGGTTGGTCTCACGGACCATCTTCTCGCAGTAGTCGACCCCGACCAGGTTCTCCTGGAAGATGTTGTGGTCGAACATGTACTCGGCGGCCTCGCCGAGATTGATGATCCACTCGCCGAGGTGCGGGGGCTTCACCCCGTACGCCATGTTCTGCGCGTAGACGGAACAGGTGGCGTGGTTGTCGCCGCAGATGCCGCAGATGCGGCTGGTGATGAAGTGCGCGTCGCGCGGGTCCTTGCCCCGCATGAAGACGCTGTAGCCGCGGAAGACCGAGGAGGTGCTGTAGCACTCCGCGACCTTCTTCTGCTTGAAGTCGATCTTCGTGTGGATGCCGAGACTGCCCACGATCCGGGTGATCGGGTCCCAGGACATCTCCACCAGGCCGCTGCCGTCGCCGGCTGCCTTCGTCGTCGGTGCCATCGTGTCTGTCGTGCCCTTCTGGAAGCGGGGAGGGTCAGCGGCGGAGCGGGGGGCCCCCCCGGGGGGGGGGGGGGCCCCCCCCCCCCCGCCCCGGGGGGGGGACCCGGGGTAGGGTGCGGCCCCGGGGGGGGCCCCAGGGGTGGGGTTTGGGGGGGTTTATTTGGTTT
>NZ_JBHYYB010000166.1:0-13041 GCF_042752535.1 Kitasatospora sp. NPDC059327
GGGGGGGGCTCGGAGGTTCTTCCCCCCCCCCCCCGCGTCCCGGGGTCGCCGGCGGTCAGAAGTCGAACCGCGGGCTCTGCACGTTCATGTAGTACTGCAACCCGGAGCCGAAGTCCGCCCAGAAGCCGACCTGGACGACCACCTGGTGCCCGGTCTTGGTGAGCTCCGTCGAGGGCCGGTTGAAGTAGTGGTTGCCGGAGCCGCCGGCAACCCAGCCGGCGCATCCGTAGTCGTACAGCCACCTGCCGGTGGAGATGTCGACGAGCTGTGCGCAGGGATCGGACGGGAAGGCGTTGTTGATGCCGATCCCCGCGACGATCACGGCGAAGTCCCCCGACTGGTGGGCGATACAGGAGTCGATGTTGGCGCCGGCCCAGTTCGCCCACGAGTGGTTAGGCGTGTTGTCGGACCGGCACGCGAAGCCGTTCTCCTGCGCGGAGGCGGTCGGGGCGGCGAACACGGTGCCGGTCAGGGCGGCACCGAGCGCGGCCGTCGTGGCGAGAATCCGCCTGAGCATGGGATCTCCTCTGTTCGCGGGGACGCCCCGAGGTCTTCGAGGCGGTGGTCGCCCTGGCTCGCCCGGCAGGTCCTCCCGGGGTGCGGCCCATTCCGGCGCACCGCCACCCCCCGTTGTCGCGGCGGTCCGGTACGTGCCGGCCGCGACGAGTGGCGGGGAGCCGGAATGCTGGTCGACCTGCGACCAGCATTCCGCTCCCCGCACCCGGCGGCTACGCTTTTGCACCAGGATGCAAAGGGTCCACGACCAGCACCGCCAGGGATCGCGCCCAGGGATGCCACGTTGATACAGATCCGTCTGAGGGCCGACGACCTCGACCGCCTGCAGGTCGCCGGCACACCCGACTTCGGGTACGAACTCGCGCTGGGTGGGCGGCACTTGGTCACGGGATCACCGGGCCGCCGGCTCGCGGCCTGGCGCCTCGACGTCGCCCGCTCCTGGGACCCGCGGCACAACCGGCTGTTCGACCTCTACACGGACCTCTACCTGCCGGCCTTCTTCGACGAGGCCGCGCTGGCCGCGCCGACCCCGGTCGACCCCGCTTCCCCGCCCGCCGTCGCCCACCTGTGGGACTTGGCCCGCTCCAACGCGCTCACGCCCTTCACCCGCGGACTGGCCGAGGGCGACCCGCGGACCGCCACCGCGTTGGACCGGATCCTGGCCGGCCTCCGGGCCACCGCGCTCGACCCCTATCGCCGGCGCATCTCCTCCCTCGTCGCCACCGCGTCCGCCCGGACCCTGGCCCACCGCGCCCTGGGCGGCCCCGACGGCCTGCTGCGGTCGATCCACCCGTCCGTCGACTGGGACGGTCGTCATCTGCGTCTGAACACCCGCGTCGACTCCGTGGACGACCTCGAAGGACGACCCTTGATCTTCCAGCCCTCCGCGCTCGCCACCGGCATCACCTTCAACCCGCTCGCCGAATCGGTGATCATCAGCTACCCGGCGGCCGGGACCCCGCTCACCCGGGACGCCGAACTCCACACCCCGCCCCCGGCCCTGCGCTCCCTGCTGGGCCCGACCAGAGCGGCCGCCCTGGTCGCCGTGGTCCGCACCCCCGCCCTCACCACCGGGCGGCTCGCCGCGCTCCTCGGCGCGTCCCCCGCGGCCGCGTCACGGCACGCCTCCGTCCTTCGCGAGGCCGGTCTCGTGGTCACCGTTCGCAACGGCCGGACGGTCCATCACCAGCCGACCCGCCTCGGCCTGGACCTCGTGCACGGCACCACCCCCGACACCCCCGCCTGAGGGCCGCCGGTCCGGCCCGCACGGCGGGTCCGCCGGTGCTGCGGCTCCGGGGCCACCCGGTCAGGTCCCGCTCCGGGGCCGGGCGTCGAACGGCGGGCCGGAGACGGACACCTGCGAGAGATAGCTGCTCAGGGCTCCGTCGTGGACCCTCAGCCCGGGGTGGTCGGCGGGTGCGAGCACGTCCAGCACCTCGGTGGCCGGGTACCCGAAGACATCGACGCCGTCCAGGACGACGGGCACGGCCGAGGGGCCGGTGAGGGTGTACCGGCAGCGATCGAGCACGACGGCGGCGAGGCCGTGCCGGTCCCGTTCGGAGCGGCCCGCACGGTCGGCGCAGTCACCGTAGACCAGCAGGTCCACCCCGTCGTACCTGGCTGTGAAGGCCCAGCCCGCCTGGCAGACCCACGACTTCCGCACATCGGCCAGGGTCGCGACGGCCCACTGGGCGGTCCGTTCGGTCATGCCGAAGGTCAGGACCCCCGCCCGGCGCGGCAGGATGACGCCCTTCCCGGGCAGCAGCTGGAACATCTGTCGATGATGGACCCGCCGCACCCCGGTGGCAACGGAGTTGTCGCGGACCCGCCGGCCGTTCCCCCCGGGTGGTGGCGGAGGTCGGATCCCGGCCGATCAGGGCCGGGGTGCCGGGTGCGGGTCGAGGTCGGCCGGGTCGTGGGCGCAGATCAGCCGGACGTCGTCGTGGTGGGTGCGGCGCAGTTCGCGCAGCCGTTCCCGGTTGTGCAGGCGGGCCCCGTTGTCGAACGCCATCATGCGCTGGAAGGCCGTCAGCGCGGGTGGGCGGCGGGGCGAGGCGGGGTCGACGTCGGTGCGCGAGAAGTAGGCGTCGCCGCAGTGCAGCAACCAGCGGTCCGCCTCCCGGACGGCGACGCCGCAGTGGCCCCGGGAGTGTCCCGGCAGCGGGACGAGCAGGAGGTCGGGGGCCTCGCGCGGGAGGATCGGGATCGCGCGGAAGCCGTACCAGCTCTCGGTGGCGGCGTCCGGCCGGTGCTCGGCCCAGCGCGGCCCGTGGGCCCACTGGACGGGGCGGTAGCGGTCGCGCTCGCCGCGGGTCGACAGGGCCTCGGCGGCCCGGAGTTCGTCGGCGAGGACGTGCACCCGGGCGTGCGGGAAGTCGCCGATCCCGCCGACGTGGTCGGGGTCGAGGTGGGTGAGGACGATGTGGCGGACGTCGCGCGGGTCGTGGCCGAGGGCGCGGACCCGGCGCAGCGCGGTGGCCGCCGGTTCGAGCCGGGGGCGGACCGTTCGCAGGAACGGGCGGCCGAGCCGTCGCGGGTCGGCGACGTCACCGGTCCCGAAGCCGGTGTCGACCAGGATCAGGGCGTCCGCGGCCTCCACCAGCAGGCAGTGCGCCGACAGCCGTCCGACCAGCGGTCCGCCGCTGCCCAGCAGCAGCCGGCCGCCGACGGGGCACATCGTGGCGCAGTCCAGGTGATGGATGGTCATCTCTTCTCCGATCCGCCGTGCTACGCGATCCGCAGGTCGCCGAGGGCCCGGGCGTCGGGCCCGGCCGGACCGGGCGCGGCCGTACCCGTCGGCGCCCGGTGGCCCGCCGGCCGGGCCAGCCGTCCGTCCAGGTCCTCGGCCAGCCGCACGTCCCCGTGCGCGGTGTACAGGGCGTCCGCGGTCCGACGGTGGTCGCGGGCCTCCTCGGTCCGTCCCGTCGCGGCCAGGAAGTCGGCGAAGTGACGCCGGGCCAGCGCGTGCAGCCGCCCGTTGCCGCTCGACCCGCACAGCCGCAGGGCCTCCCGCCAGACCCGTTCGGCCGCTTCCGGTTCGCCGAGGGCCTGCCGGGCGAGCGCCTCGCTGACCATCGCCCACAGGTGGGCGTTGGCCGTCGGACGCTCGGAGGTCAGGGCGCGCGTCTCGCGGGCGTGCTCCAGCGCGGCCGCCGGCTCGCCCAGCACCACCTTGATGGCCGCCGCGTTGCTGAGCACGGTGGCGGCGTGCTCGCGCAGCCCGCTCGCCCGGATGAGGGCGAGGGCGGTCCGCGTGATCCGGTCGGCCTCGCCCGGGTCACCCGACAGGGCGGCCATCGAGGAGCGCACGGAGAGCGCGTGGATGTGCAGCTCGCCGTCGTCCGGCGTGGTCCGGCCGACGGCCCGCGCGGCGAGCGGCAACGCCTCGGCGACGCGTCCGGCGGAGCCGAGCGCGCAGGCCGTGGCCGTCTCCATGGCGGCCAGTCCCTCCCGGCCGCCGTCCTGCCGGGCGGCCCGCAGGCCGATCCGCAGACAGTCGAGCCGGTCGGCGACGCGCCCGGCACCGTAGTAGAGGATCGAGGCCGACCGGGCCAGGCGCCACGCGCGTTCGTACTCGCCGCGCTCGGCCGCGGCCGTCACCAGCGCGCGCAGCACCGGCTCCTCGGCGTGGCACCAGGCGAGCGTGGACCGGACGTCGACCAGGCGCGGCAGCGCGCGCGGCCCGGGCCCCGGCGGCCTGAACGGCTCGTGGTGCGGGTTCATCCACCGGACCGCCAGGCCGGTGGCCACCAGCTCGTAGTCGACCAGGCGCCGGAACGCCTCCCGCCGCCGCTGCGGCGGGAACCGGTCGAACAGCTCCGCGCCGTAGAGGCGGACGAGGTCGTGCCGGTCGAAGCGGCCGGGCGTCCGTTCCGCCAGCAGGTGGTACGCGGCGAGCGAGCCGAGCGCCTGCCGGGCCGCCCCGGCGTCCGTCTCCAGCAGCGCGGCGGCCGCGTACGGGTCGGCCGCGCTCCCCGGGTGCGCGGTCAGCAGCGCGAGCAGGTTCCGCGCGTCCTCGGACAGCTGGTGGTGGGTCAGGCCGAGCGCCGCCCGGACGCTGACCACTCCGCCCTGGGTACCGAGCGCGGCCAGCCGACCGCTCTCCTCCGTCAGCGCGTCCACCAGGTCGGCGATCCGCCAACCGGGGCGCGCGGTGAGCCGGGCCGCGACGATCCGCAGCGCCAGCGGGAGCCGGTCGCACAGCTCGGTCAGCCGTCCGGCCGCCGCCGGCTCCGCCGTCACGCGCTCGGTGGTGAGCAGGCGTTCCAGCAGGTGGTGCGCGTCGGCGGCGGGCAGCGCGTCGATCCGGAGCAGCGCGGCGCCGTCGGTGACCACCAGGTCCTCCAGGCTGTTCCGGCTGGTGACCACCGTGGCGCAGCCGGGGCCGGACGGCAGCAGGTCGGCCACGTCGGCGGCGCCCCGCGCGTTGTCCAGCACGACCAGCAGCCGCCGCCCGCGGGTGTGCGCGCGGAACAGTGCCGCCCGCGCGGCCCGGTCCTCGGGGATCGCCTGCTCGGGTACGCCGAGCGCCCGCAGGAACCGTCCCAGGGCCTGGACCGGGTCGCCCGGACCGGCCGGGTCGAAGCCGCGCAGGTCCGTGAAGAGCACACCGTCCGGGAAGTCCGCCGCGACGCGGTGGACCCAGCGCAGCACCGTCGCGGTCTTGCCGACGCCGGCGGGGCCGGCCACCACCACCAGGCCCTCCCCGGTCCGCTCCGGCCCGCACCGCTCGTCCAGCCAGCGGCTCTCCGCCGTGCGGCCGACGAACCCCCGGGGCGGCCCGGGCAGGTCGGCGAAGGCCGCCGACGGCGCGACGGGCGCGTTCGCCGCGGAGGGGGCACCGGGCGGCCCGGCCGCCAGTACCTCGGCCAGGGCCTGCTGCAGCGCGGGGCCCGGTACGACGCCGAGTTCCTCGTCCAGCCGGGCCCGGGCCCGGTGGTAGACGCGCAGGGCCTCCGGTCCGCGGCCGCCCTGGTGCAGACAGCGCATCAGCAGGGCCACCGCGGGCTCGCGCAACTCGTCCGCGCGGACGCTCTGCTCCAGCGCGGGGACGGCGGTGCGGCCGCGGCCGAGCCGCAGGTGACGCTCCGCCCAGTCCAGCAGTGCCTCGGTCCGGTCCTCGTCCAGCCGGCCGGCCAGGACGGCGCACAGGGGAGTGGCCGGAAGGTCGGCCAGGGGCGCGCCGCGCCACAGCCCGAGCGCCCGCCCGAGCAGTTCGGCGGCGGTGGCGTCGTCGGCCGTCCCGGCGGCCCGCGCGGTCAGGGCGGCGGCGGCCAGCGCGTCGACCGCCCCGGGGTCGCCGTCGAGCCGGTAGCCGGGCGCGCGGGTGGCCAGCGTGAACCCGGAACCGGCCAGCACCTTGCGCAGCGCCGCGACGTGCCCCTGCAACGCCGCCTTCGCCCGGGGCGGCGGCGCGTCGGCCCACAGCAGCTCGAAGAACCGCTCGACCGCCACCGTCCGGCCCAGCTCCAGCGCGAGCAGGGCGAGCACCCCGCGCCGCTGCGCACCGCCGACCGCGGCGGCCCCGCCGTCCGCGAGCCGCAGCTCGACCGGCCCGAGCAGCCGTATCCCCATCGTCCCCGTCCCGCCTGCCGCCGCTACCACCGCCGCCCCCGCGGCGGCTCGATGGCATCCTACCGGCGGGTAGCATCCCGGCGGCACCCGTCGTCCGACGGGTGCATGCGGACCGGGGAGCGGCTTCCGGCCCGAGGCCGGTGACCGGCGCACGGTGCACGCCGATGCGCCGATGCGCCGGTGCGGTCGGGGTGTTGCCGGTGCACCCACCGGTGGCCGGCACCTGTCCGGTCCGCGTGCACGCGGCCTTCCGCGGTGGAAGTCGGCCGGTCCGACTTCTCGTGCGACGCGGGCGCACGGGCCGTGGGCGGCCCTCCGGCCGGTGCCGGCGGGCCGCCCCGGGCGTCGTCCTACCTGGGCTTGTGCATGATGGCGCCGTTGGCCTCGAAGAAGCCGGTGTAGTAGAGGACGGCCGCGATGGTGGCGACGGTGTGACCCATGACGGCGATGGTCGCCGTGGACGGGTCGTTGCGGGCGTTGCGGATGAACTCGCTGATCTGCCCCCACTGGTTCTCGACGTTGGCGGCCAGGATGGTGCCGCGCTGCGGATCGAAGTAGTTCAGCGGCCGGTTCCGGTTGGGATCCTGGATGTTGCCCCGGACGACGTCGAAGACCACGCCGAACCGTGACGCCTCCGAGAAGATCTGGATCGCCGTCAGCAGCGCCCGGCCCGTCGCGTCGTTGTACGCCGTCGCGCGGCCGAGGGTGCGCATCGCGTTGTAGATGTGCTCGGGGTTGAGGACGAGGCTTCCCCGCTCGTTGCCGCCCGGGATGTGGCTGTAATTGCCGCTGGCGATGCGGTGGTTCCCGGCCACCGTCACGCCCAGCGCGCTCTGGAACTCGTTGATCCGGTCCTGGAACGCCCAGTGCGTGTTGCTCTGCGGGGCGTAGAAGCCGGCGACGTAGAGGTCGTTCGCCCAGAGGTAGACGGAGACGAGGTGGGCGTTGTCGGAGTCGAGGACGCGCACCTGGATCAGGCGGCCCTGTTCGGTGGTGGTCTCGGCGACGCCGTTGAGGCCGGTCGGACCACCGTAGGTGTACCGGTGGATGGCGTCGATCAGGTTCCAGTAGTTCTGCTGGTGGGAGTTGCCACCCGCGGTGATGTTCGAGATGTGCCAGTCGATCACCTGGTAGTTGGTCGCGGACGCGGTGCCGCTGAGCGTCGTGACCAGGCCCAGGGAGACGGCCAGGGTCAGCAGGGCGGAGCAGAGTTTCTTCAGCACGGTGTTCTCGGTCTCTCCGAATCGGGGGAGGAGTGGTCCTGTCCCGCACGAGGCTAGGAGTCACCGGGCCGGCGGAGTCGGCTGTCCGTGCACCGCCATCGGTCCGAGCGTGTACCGGCCGTTCGCCTGCGACGGTGAGGACATGACAGGGCCTCAGGGGTCTCGTCGGAGGAACATCTCCGAGCGGTGCGAGCTCACTCCCGCCGGCGAAGATCACCGACAACGGCCGGAGGACGGGCCGCGCAGGTAGCGCTGCGGGGTGGTCCCCACCGTACGGCGGAAGGCGGCGAGGAAGGCGCTGGGTGTGGCATAGCCGACCGCGTGCGCGACCCGGGCCACCGGGTGGCCCTCGGCGAGCAGGGGGAGCGCGGCGCGCAGCCGCAGGTGGGTGCGCCAGCGGTCGAAGCTCATCCCGGTCTCCTGCGCGAAGAGCCGGCTCAGGGTGCGCCGGCTGGTGCCGACCGCGCGGGCCAGGGCCTCCAGGGTGCGGGAGTCGGAGGGATCGGACAGCAGCAGGGCGGCGACCGCCCGCGCGCGGTCGTCGAGCGGCTCGGGGACGGCGATGGGCGTGCTGGGCAGCGGGCGCAGCAGATCGAGGACGACGGCCTCGGCGCGCTGTCGGGCGGGTGGCGCGAGGTCCTCGCGGCCCAGGTGCGACAGCAGCGCGGCCAGCAGGTCGTCCACGGCGACCACGGTCGGCCGCCGCCAGTCCACGGGGCACGGATCCGGTGTGAGGTAGAGGCTGTGGAACACGCTGTCGCGCGGCGCGCCGGTGCGGTGGACGGTGCCGGCCGGGATCCAGAGGGCGCGGGTGGGCGGTAGCACCCAGGAGTCGTCGCCGACCGCCACGCCCAGCACGCCCCGGGTGGCCCAGGCGAGTTGGTGACGCGGATGCTCGTGCGGCGCGAACCACTGCCCGGCGGCGAGCGGGAAGGAGCCGACCACGATGGCGCCCACCGGGTCCGCCGTCACACCCGCGGGTCCGGCGATGTACCGGCCGGCCGCGACGGCCGTGGCCGGCGGTGTGCTGCGGGGCCTCATCCGGTCATCGTACGGTCCTTGGCCGCCACGCGACATCACCTGGCCCTGGGACGTCTCGCGGCCATCTCGCCTGCTGCCTAGGGTCGGTGGCATGCCGATGAACCTGATGCACCGCAGAATCTGCAGTTCCAAGAAGTGGGCCGCCGACGTGGCCGGGCGCATGCCCGGGATGCTGGCCGGCGTCGAACTCGGTGATGACGTCCTGGAGATCGGCCCCGGCTTCGGGGCGACCACCCGGGTGCTGGCCACCCGGGTGGAGCGGCTCACCGCGGTCGAGATCGACCCGGAGTCCGTCCGCCTGCTGCGCGCCGAGTTCGGCGAGCGGGTCGAGATCGTGCGTGGCGACGGCGCCCGGATGCCCTTTCCCGACCGGCACTTCTCCGCGGTGGTCTGCTTCACGATGCTGCACCACGTGCCCTCGCCCGCCCAGCAGGACGCGCTGTTCGCCGAGGCGCACCGCGTGCTGCGGCCCGGTGGCGTCTTCCGCGGTGTGGACAGCCAGCCCAATCCGCGCTTCAGGCTCCTGCACCTTGGCGACACGATGGTGACGCTCGACCCGCACACCCTGCCCGACCGGCTGCGCGGCGCCGGCTTCGCGGACGTCGAGACGGACCACCAACCGGGCCGTCGGATCAGCTTCCTGGCCCGTCGCGCCTGAGCGGGGGCCCGTGGGCGACCACCGGGGAGGGCGGGCGACGGACGGCCGCCCTCCCCGGAGCCGGGGGTGCCGCCGTCAGCAGGGCCCGCAGCCGCCGGGGGGCGTGCAGCAGGTGGGGGCGGCCTCGACGCAGACGGTGACGGAGTCGGTGTTGTCGGCGGGGCGGAGGTCGGTCTCGGCCGCCTGTGCCGTGGCGGTGTTGGTGACCGGGCCGGTGGTGGTGGCCTTGGCCCGGAGGACGAGGGTGGCGGAGCCGCGGACGGCCAGCGTCCCGACGTTCCACACGCCGGTGTCGGGGTCGTAGCTGCCGGGGCCGGCGGTGGCCGAGAGGAACACCAGGCCGGCCGGGAGGGCGTCGGCGACGGTGACCCGGGTGGCCGTGTTGGGCCCGGCGTTGCGGACCGTCACCCGGTAGGTGACGGTCTGGCCGACGGTGACGGTGGTGGCGTCGGCGGCTTTGGTGACGTTCAGGTCGGCGGCCGGGAGTACGGGGGTGTCGGTCCGGTTGGAGGTGGCGGTGAGGGCTTCGGGGGCGGCGCCGAGACGGTTCTCGTAGGCGGCGGTGGCGGTGTTGGTGACGTGTCCGCCGCCAGTGGCCTCGTCGATGGTGACCCGGTACTCCACGGTCGTGCCGTTGGGGAGGGTCTCGGTGTTGGGCAGGCTGCCGCCCCGGCCGGCGGTGGCGCCGTTGCCGAGGTTGAACACCACCCGGTTGCCCGCCGGGTCGAAGTGGGCCTGGTCGTCGCCCTCCTGGTCGGTCTTCGCGCCGGCGTTGGGGCCGCTGACGATGCGCAGGGATCCGGGCAGGTAGGTGGTGCCGTCCGGGACGGTGTCGGTGAGGACGAGGGCTTCGGCGTTGCCACCGCCCTCGTTCCTGACGACGACGCGGTAGGTGAGGACGTCCCCCACCGGGAGGGGGCCGTCGGGGACGGCGTACTTGGTGAGGGTGACGCTGGGGGCGGTGCCGAAGAAGATGCCGTCGAGGAAGTTGCCGACCGACTGGTTGCCGCCGGCGGAGGCGACGGAGCGGAACGCGAAGCGCGTGGTGGTCTGCCCGGCCGGGACGGTGTAGGTGCCGGTGTAGAAGCCCCAGGCGGTGGTGCCGTCGGTGAACTGGCGCTGCTGGACGGCCGCGCCCGGCCGGCCGATGTCCAGGGCCATGGTGTCCTGGCCGAGCCGCCCGCGGTGGTAGAGCCGCCAGTAGAGGGTGGCGCCGGGGGTGGTGGGCAGGTCCTGGTAGAGGGTGGAGACCTGGTTGGCGTTGAGTTCGGCGAACTGGACGCCGTCGGCGGCGGGGACGCCGTTGAAGCCGTCGTGCCAGATCTCGATGACGTGGTCGGTGGCGGTGGTCAGCCAGCCCGGGACGCGGTTCGGGCTCTGGGTCTGGGAGGCGTCGGGCAGGAGCGCGTTGTCGGCGCCGATGGGGGGCTGCTCGAAGCTGCCGTTCGCCAGGGTGATGCGGGACGGGACGGGAGTGGTCACGGTCTTCCCTTTCGGTCGAGGCGGAGAACCGGATGCCGGCGCCGGCCGGCCCGGGGACTCATGGGCGGCCCGAGGTTCGTCGGCCCGGAGGTTCACGGGCCCGGACGACCGGGTGCCCGGTGCGGGGGAGCGGCTGCTTCGGTCGGGTCGACCGGGAGCGGGCCCGTCCCTCGATGCGGTGGGGAGGAGAGGAGAGGGGAGGCGGACGGAGCCCACGGCCTCACGGCACGCCTCGGTGTCCAGGAGGGTTCAGGAGGGTCCAGGAGCACGGACGACGACGGCCGCGGCAGGCAGCCGTCCTCAGAGTGCGCAATGGTTCCCGTACGTACGAGAGCGCGGAGTACGGCTCGCGGAGCGCGTAGAGGCGCGATTCGCCCGGGCCGCGCCCCCTCTGTGCGCGGCCCGCGCGCAGTGGGTGCCACGGGCGGCGGCACGCATCCGTCCGCCCCCGGTGCGGGTGCCCGGCCCGGACGGCTGTCGCGCCTGGACACGCGGTCGAGGCGGTACCCCGCGCGACCTGTCGGCTCCTCGCCCGCCGTCGTCGACATCGCACCGGCAGCCGCGCCCCATCGCCCCATCACCCCATCGCCCCATCACCCCATCGCCCCATCGCACCGGCGGCCGCGCGGCCGCCGCTCACCGACCGCGCCGGCGCTGCCATCGCCATCCATCGGCACCCATCTGCACCGGAGACGAGAACGAGTGCCGCGAGGACGGGGCAACCGATAGCGGATCGTGACACGCCTTCCGGCGGTGACACGGGAGCCGGATGGGAGGATCCCGTTCCCGGTCGCTTCCGGTCCCGTTCGTGCATGCCGGTCGCGCCGCCTCGCCCCCTCCGAGGAGGCCCCCTGTGCGCCATCTCCCCTGCCCGCCGCCCCGTCGCCGGGGCCTGCCGGCCGCCGCCGTCACCGCCGCCTCGGCCCTGCTGCTGACCGCCTGTGCCGGCTCGGGCGCCCCGAGGAGCGCCGGTGAGAAGGCCCGGGCGGTCGTGCCCGAGGCGCAGCGGTCCGCCGGGGTGCTGCGGGTCGGCTCCGACCTGAACTACCCGCCGATGGAGTTCCGCGGCTCCGACGGTGGGCCTGACGGCATCGACCCGGACCTGGCGGACGCGTTGGGGACGGTCCTCGGTCTGCGGATCGAGATCGTCGACACGCCGTTCGACAAGCTGATACCGTCGCTCAACGCGGGGCGGTTCGACGTGGCGATGTCGGCGATCAGCGACACGCCCAAGCGCCGCGACGCGCTCGGAGAGGACGGCATTCCCACGGGTGAGCCGGGTGTCGACTTCGTGGACTACTTCATGGCCGGGACCTCGATCATCGTGCGCAAGGGCAATCCGAAGGGGATCCGGACGCTGAAGGACCTCTGTGGCCAGACGGTCGCGGTGCAGCGTGCCACCACCCAGGACGACATCGTCAGCCGTCAGGTCGCCGCCTGCGCCCGGGAGGGCAAGACGCTGCAGGTGCACCGCTTCGACGACGACGCCCAGGCCCTCGCGGAGGTGGCGGCCGGTACGGCGGTCGCCGATCTCAACGACCTTCCGGTGGCGGCGTACGCGGCGAGGACGACGGACGGTGGCAACCGTTTCGAGGTGGCGGGTACCCAGTCGCAGTCCAGTCCGTACGGGATCGCCGTGAACAAGAGGGACACCGGGTTGCGGGACGCGCTGGTCAAGGGTCTGGACGAGCTGATGCGCAACGGCCAGTACGACCTCATTCTCGCGAAGTGGGACGTCGGTGTGGGCGCGGCCCAGGCGGCCGCGATCAACGGCGGGCTCTGACCGGGGCCCCGGGCCCGGGGGATCCACTCCGGCCGCACCGAGGCGACCGGGTCGGCGGCCGGGTCGGCGGCCCGGTGTCTCCCGGGGGTGTCCCGGGGTGTCCTTGTCAGGTGTCCCTGTCGGGATGTCTTTCGCGGACGTACTGCGCCGCGGCCGATCTCCGTCCCATGATGAGGGGTGAGCCGTCGGTAGGGGTGGGGGCGGCCCGGTTCAGGGAGGGGCGGCTGTGGAGACGGTCGGAAGTGCCGGTTCGGGTGTTCGTGCGTGGCCGGAGCTGTTGGCGGGCCGGCGTCCGGTCCTGGTGGTGCCCGCCGCGCTGGGCTGTGTGACCTTGCCGGGGGAGGGGTGGGTCGGCCGCGAGGCGGTGCCGGACGGAGGGCCCTCGCCGGGGTGGTCCGGGGTGCTCGTGGGCGGCCGGCTCACCGTTCGTCGGCCGGGCGGGGCCGTCTGGTTCGACGACGAGGTCGCCGCGACCCGGGAGTGGCGGCGCCGGGTTCGTGAGTACCGCACCGTCCTGCTGGTCACGGGCCCGTTCGCGAGTGTCCTGGACTTCCCGTCCGCCGCCGCGGCCGGCCGCCTGCACCTCCTCACCGCACCGTTCCGCCTGGCCGACGGCCCCTGAGCCCGGCGCGCCACCGGCGGCCCGGACGGTCCCCGACCGTGGCCCGGGGTGGCGGACGGCGTGCGCGCGAGGACGCCGACCCCGGACGCGGCGCGGGGGGGGCGCCCCCCCACCCGGCGCCCCCGGGGGCCACATAAAAAAA
>NZ_JBHYYB010000167.1:0-12861 GCF_042752535.1 Kitasatospora sp. NPDC059327
TGCCGCTTGGCCTCCAGCTCGGTGACCACGACCACCGGCAGGACGACCTCGTGCTCCTCGAAGCGGGTCATGGCGAGAGGGTCCGCCAGGAGCACACTGGTGTCGAGAACGTACGTGCGGTCCTCGCGTTTGCGGGAGCGGGGCGGCTGTTGGAGCCGGATGCCGTGGTCTTCGCTGCTCATCGGATGCCTCCAGGGGGACTGGCCGGAGCGGGAACCGCGGCCCGGTCGACGGGCCGGACGGTGCACGGTCCGCCAGGGCAGGTGATCCCTTGCGGGTCGCGGTGGGCGCCGAATCGACGATGTGTTCCGCAATCGCCGAGCGCGCCCCGTCCAGAGTTCCAGGGGCACTCGTGGGACCTCGATGGGCGAGGCCGGCGGAATGCCGGGCGCTACCACGTCCTTTCCCGGTGCGGCCTCTCTCCACCGTGGTCAGGACTCGGGTGACGATGGCACCTGACCTGTGGTGAAGCGGCTCCGAATACGTGGCGAGCAGTTCCGGTGACCCACCGGCACCCTCGATTCAGGAGGATGTTCGTAGGGGATCGGCCTGGTCGGCACAATTCCGTTCTGCGGGGTTTCGATAATCCATGGGCGTTTCGTTGAGAGCACGATAACCAGTGGGGCACGCGACCGGAAGGTGACGTGGATCACAGCGGCCTCACCGTGCCGCTCGCGGGTCCGCCTTCCCGCCGCGGTAGGCGGGGCGCACCGACGGCAGACGCATCAGCACCTGGGCGGTCAGGGGGAGGACGATCCCGCTGAGGCCCACCAGCTCGCTGTCGGACAGCGAGACGCGGCCGGCGGCTGCCAGCACCACCACCGCGGCGATCGGCAGGAGCACGACGCCGGTGACGATGTCCAGCGCGGCCCGCGCGCAGCAGCCTCCGCGAGCGGCACGGAGGGCGACCGCGCCCGTCCCGGCGAACACCCCCGCCGCCAGGAGCAGGAGGAGGAGATCGCCGGGTTCCAGCCCGGGCGTGATCCGGGCCGAGAACTGCACCACGACCGACACACCGGCGATGAGTATGCAGAGGGACCACAGGGCGAGTGCGTACCGCAGGGGAGTGGGCATGTGACCTGATCCGGTGGAAGTGACGAGGTGAACGGTTCCGGCGGGAGGACGGCGCGCGGCCGGGTGGGGGGCGGAGCCGTCGACGGCTCCGCCCCCCACCCGTGGCACCGGACGGCAGGAGTGTTCGCCGCCGGCCCCTCGCCTACCGGACGCCGCTCCCCGGAGTGCCGCCGGCGGCGGGATCGGTGATGCTCTCGGCCCCGTGCTCCACGTGGCCGGCGAACCGGCGCAGGAAGCCGTCGGTGGTGTCGGCGGTGGCGGTGAGGTCGTACCACCACCCGCTGTCGCCGATCGTCCAGGAGTGCCGCACGGTGGCGGCGGCGGGCAGCTCGAACGTCCAGGGGCCGTCCGTGCGGTAGGCGCCGGCCGTGACGGTGACGGTGCACGGGGCCTTGCCGCTGTTGACCATGGTCAGGGTCAGGCAGCCGTTCGGGACGTCGGCCTTCGCGGTGACCTCCGGGTTGGCGCGCCCGGCCTTGGTGGCGGTGATCCGGTTGCCGCGGAAGCGCCGGTGCAGGCCGTTCGGACCGTAGAGCGAGAGGTCGTAGGCGCCGTTCGGAGTGCCGCTCACGAAGAAGTCGGTCAGGCTCTTGCCGGCCTCGACCGTGTGCCGCCAGGGGCCGTCCGTCCGGAAGTCGTTGGCGTAGAGGTGGACGCACTGCCCGGCGGTGCCGCTGTTCACCATGTCGATGTAGAACCTCTTGCGGGTGACGCGGCCGGAGGCCTCGAAGGCGTACGGCAGGGCCCGGGCCTTGCGGTGCCCGGCCTCCTGCACCGGGAGCGTCTGGACACTGGGCACGGTGGCCTGGGGGAGGCTGCCGCACTGTGCCCTCGCCTGCGCGGGGTAGCCGCTGGTGTCCGGGAGCTTCGGCCAACCGTTGTTCGCGGAGGTGAAGTCGAAGACGGACAGCAGGTCCCCGGTGACCGCCCTGCGCCAGGGGCTGATGTTCGGCTCGGCCACGCCGAACACCTGGGAGCAGAAGCGCAGGACCGAGGTGTGGTCGAAGACCTCGGAATTGACGTACCCGCCGCGGCTCCACGGCGAGACGGCGATCAACGGCACGCGGAAGCCCAGCCCGATCGGCTTGCCGTGGCTGATCTCCCCGGCGGTGGAGACGGTGGACCGGCCGTCGGTCTTGGAGGTCGGCGGCATCGGCGGGGGCACGTGGTCGAAGAAGCCGCCGTTCTCGTCGTAGTTGAGGATGAACACGGTCTTGGCCCACACGGACCGGTTCGCGGCGAGCTTGGCGAGCAACTGCGCGGTGAGGTCGGCGCCGGCGGCGGGGGGAGCGTCGGAGTGTTCGGACAGGGGCTTCGAAGCGACGATCCAGCTGACCTGGGGAAGCGTGTCCGATGCGACGTCGTCGCCGAAGGCCGAGACGATGTCCGCGACCCTGGCCATGCCCTTGTCGAAGAGGGGCTGGCCGGCCCGGGACTGCTTGAAGGGGGCGAACCAGGCGAGCGCGTTGTCGTCGAAGTTGTCCTCCCCCTGGTAGACCTTCCAGCTGATGCCGGCCGACTCCAGGCGTTCGGCATAGGTTCTCCAGCCGAACCCCTCCCCCGGGACGTCGTTGTTCATGGTCGCCGTCTCGCCCACGGAGAGCCCGTTGCTGCCGGTGAAGGCGTGCAGCCGATTGGGGTTGGTCTGGGTCAGCGTGGACTGGAAGTAGTGGTCGCAGATGGTGAAGTTGTCGGCGAGCTGGTAGTAGAAGTCCAGGTCGGGCCGGGTGAAGTAGCCCATCCCGAGGGGTGACTTCCCGTCCTTGACCCAGCCGTCGAACCGCCCGCCGTTCCAGTTGGCGAGGTCGATCGGCCAGTCCATGCCCGGGGCGTCGGCGCAGGCGGCCTTGGTGGTCGTGGTGTCCATCCGGAAGGGCAGCACGTAGCCGTTCTCGCCGGAGGTGGGCTGGCGCCACACCGGTGCGCCGTTCGGAAGGGTGATCGCGTTGCGGTCGCCGAAGCCGCGGACTCCGTTCAGGGATCCGAAGTAGTGGTCGAAGGCCCGGTTCTCCTGCATGAAGATCACCACGTGCTTGACGTCGGCGATCGTGCCCGTCCCGGCGGGGAGCGGGGCGGCCATCGCCCTGCGCAGCGAGTCCGGCAGCGCCGCCGAGGCCGTCACGGCGGCCACGGCCGCCGCGCCGCCGAGGAGGGTGCGCCGACTCATGCCGGATCTGGGTTCGTTGTTCATCTGGGGGGAACTCCTGTGGGGGTGAATACGGTGTGGGGGAGGTGGAACAGTGGGGGATTCCCGGTCGACGTGGCCGACGCGACCGGGGGCCCGGGGGTGGTCACTCCCCGGGAAAGGTGACGCCCAGGTCGCGGCGGACGGTGTCCAGGACGTGCATGATCCGCAGCGTCTCGGCGAGCGGCATCAGGTCGGACTCCAGCCGTCCGGCGCTGACGCACCGGGCCGCTTCGGCCGCCTGGTAGCAGAGGCCGCCGTCCCGTTGCTCCGGGACGAACCTGTCGATCGTCCGGTCGTCCCGGCCGATGAGCCGGACCCAGGCGGGGCCGTAGAAGGAACCGTCGATCTCCAGGCGGGCCCGTGACCCCGAGATCGACGCCGTGGTGGGGGTGCGGGCGAACAGCGTCGTGTTCAGCACGCCGTGCGCCCCGGACGCGGTGGTGACGACGATCGAGGCCTGGCCGTCGACCCCGGTGAAGGCCTTGGTGCCCACCGCGGTGACCGAGGCGAACGGCCCGAGCACCAGGGAGGCGAAGGAGACCGGGTAGACGCCGAGGTCCAGCAGCGCCCCGCCGGCCAGCTCGGGGGCGAACAGGCGGTGCGCCGGGGCGGGCTCCATCGCCTGTCCGTGGTCGGCCAGGACGGTGTGCACCTCGCCGAGCAGCCCGGCGTCGAGCACCTGGCGCACCACGTCGATGTGGGGCAGGAAGCGCGTCCACATCGCCTCCATGAGGAACACCCCGCGCCTGCGGGCCGCTTCGATCAACTCCTCGGCCTCGCGGGCGTTGCGGGTGAACGCCTTCTCCACCAGGACGTGCCGGCCGGCCTCGATCGCTCGCAGGGCGTGCTCGAAGTGACCCGAGTGCGGCGACGCGACGTAGACGATGTCGACCCGGTCGTCCCGGAGCAGCTCGGCGTAACTGCCGTAGGCGGCGGGGATGTCGAAGCGCTCGGCGAACGCGCGGGCGCGCTCGGCGTCGCGCGAGCCGACCGCCACGACCTTCTGCGCGGTGTGGTTCCGCAGTGCCTTGACGAACTCGGTGGCGACCCGGCCCGGCGCGATCACCCCCCAGTTCAGGGCGGGTGCCTCCCGCGGAGCAGGTGTTCGCGGCGGGGGGAGCACGATGCCTGCCGCCCCGTCCGCGACGAACGGCCGGCTCTGCGTCATGGGGTTCCTCTCGGTCGGGGTGCGCGTGCCGCGTGCGTGGGGGCCGCGACGGTCCAGCGGTGCTCGCGGTACCTCGTCCGGGAACAGGTGGAGAGGCGGCTACTACGGGCGCACTGGAGGGGGTCGCACAACAACGGAAGGAATAACACACCGTCGAACATGTGCGGCCTTCATGACATCCGAAAGGCAAAAGAGGTGTCAAGCGCGTGTGGATCATTCACGAGCCGTCGTCCGGGGTGCTCGATCGGCCCCGGGGATGGCGCCGCAGAGGGCGAATCTCCGGGTCAGGGCCGCCGGCCTCGGCAAGGGATCACGTCGGGCGGTAGGCCGCCCCGGACACGTGGCTTGAAGGGCGCAGGTCTTGACGGGCGCCGATTGGTCCCCGAAACTCTGCTGCAACCCAATGTTTACGTCAACATCCACCAGACATGAACATGAGCCACGGTGCTGCGGCACGTGTCGGGCCTCCCACCGGCCAGGCAGCCGCGCACACCGATCGCGCGGGGCCGGGGTGGTCCACCGGGAGGCACACGGCGCGAACACGCCGGTCCGTCAGTCGTTCCGCGCCATGCGGGCACGGGACGGCCGGGACCAGTGCCCGCGTCCGGACCGACCTCCCGCCCGTCTCCCGCGCTGTCCTCCCCCCCACCCGGTCTTCCCCCCCACCCGGCCTTTCCCACCCGGCCAACGGAGCCAATGCCATGAGCCTGCCCGATCCCTCGCTGGGCCGCAGACACTTCCTCACCGGTGCCGCCCTCACCGCGGGTGCCGTCGTGCTGCCCCTCCACCTCAGTCCGGTCCGCGCCGCTGCGGCCGTACTGCCCCAGTTCACGCTTCCGGAGCGGGGCATCCACGACACCGCCCCCGCCGCGGGCTGGACCGACGGCTTCCTCACCGGCAACGGCGAGTACGGCGCGGTGCTCCACGGGAGCCCGGCCCTGGAGAAGGTCGTGGTCAACCACCACCGCTTCGTCCTCCCCAACGGCACCCGCACGGTCCAGCCCCCCGACCTCGCCGGCCGCCTCCCCGCCGTGCAGGACAAGGCCCTCGCCGGCGACTACGCGGGCGCGGCGGCCACCTTCGCCGGTGACTGGAGTCTGCGCTGGACCCAGACCTTCCACCCGGGCTACGAACTCCGCTTGACCACCCCGGAGATGAGCACCGCCGCCGACTACGTCCGGATGACCGACTTCCGCACCGGCGAGGTCACCCACACCTGGACCGACGCGTACGGCACCTGGAAGCGCCACGCCTTCGTCTCCCGCGCGGACCGGGTCATCGTCCACGAGCTGCTGCCCGCGACCGGGCGGACCGTCGACACCGTACTCAGCGTCGACACCGCCCTCGAAGGGACGCCGGGCGACGTCACGTTCAGCACCACGGCGACGGTCGCCGGCCGGGACGGCTACCTCACCCTCCGCGGCACTTACCCCGCCGGGCAGGGGGCGTACGGCTACGAAGGCGTCACCC
Source organism: Kitasatospora sp. NPDC059327 (assembly GCF_042752535.1). Taxonomy (NCBI): domain Bacteria; kingdom Bacillati; phylum Actinomycetota; class Actinomycetes; order Kitasatosporales; family Streptomycetaceae; genus Kitasatospora; species Kitasatospora sp. NPDC059327. The sequence goes on from NZ_JBHYYB010000167.1 coordinate 5,901, forward strand.
GGGTCGTGGTGACCGGCGCCAGGGCGACGGTCACCGCCGACCGCGCCACCCTGGTCGTCGCCAGGGCCGCCCGGGTGCTGCTCCTCACCAAGCTGGACCGCTACGAGACGCCGACCGGCTGGGACGCCAAGCCGCTCCAGGCCGCGCTCGGCGCGCTGACCGCCTCCTACGGCACCCTGCTGGGCCGGCACCGGCCGCTGCACCAGGCGATGTTCGACGGCTCCAGCCTCGACCTCGGCGTCCCGGCCGCCGACCGCCGGCTCTCCACCAGCGAGCTCACGGCCCGCCAGAACGGCGACCGGTGGACCCTCGACCTGGCACTCCTGGAGCGCCTGTACGACTCCGGGCGCTACCTGTTCGTCAGCTCCAGCGGTGTCCTCCCGCCGCGACTCACCGGCATCTGGTCCGGCAGCTGGACCGGAGCCTGGGCCGACGACATCACCACCGACGCCAACATCAACCTCCAGGTCGCCGGCGGCAACATCCTCGCCCACGGGACCGCGATGCAGGGGTACTTCGACCTGGTCCTCGGGCAGCTCGCCGACTGGCGCGACAACGCCACCAGGATCTACGGGGCCCGCGGGTTCCTCGCCCCCACCCGCACCGACGGCGAGCACGGCCACATGCTCCACTTCAACGACAGCGACTTCCCCGGCCAGTGCTGGACCGGCGGCGCCGACTGGCTGCTCTACCCGCTGCTGGAGTACTACCAGGTCACCGGCGACGCCGCCTTCCTCCGCGACAGGCTCGGCCCGGCCCTGATGGAACTCGCCCTGTTCTACGAGGACTTCCTGACCCGGACGGACGCCGGCGGGAAGAAGGTCTTCGTCCCCTCCTACTCGATGGAGAACTCGCCCTCGAACACCGGGCAGATGCTCGCGGTCAACGCCACCGGCGACATCATGGCCGGCCGGCACGCCCTCCGGGCCGCCGTCGACGCCGCCACCACCCTCGGCGTCGAACAGGGCCCCGGCCGGGGCGTGGCCCGCTGGACCGCCCTGCTGGCCCAGCTGCCCGACTACACGGTCAACAACGACGGCGCGCTCGCGGAGTGGTCCTGGCCCGGTCTGAGCGACCGCTACAACCACCGGCACGTCCACCACCTGTACGGCGCCTGGCCCCTGCACGAGATCAACCCCGAGGACCGCCCCGACCTGGTCCGCTCCGCCGGCCGGGCCCTCGACCTGCGCGGCGACGAGAACTACTCGGCCCACGGCAGCCTCCACCGCGCGCTGGCCCGGGCCCGGCTCAAGGACGGCGCGGGCGTCCACGAGAACCTCAGGAAGATCCTCGGAAGCAACATGCTCTTCCGCTCCCTGATGACCGCCCACAACCCCGATCTCACCACCTACAACTGCGACGCCGCCAACGCACTGCCCGCCGTCCTCGCCGAGGCCCTCCTCTACAGCCGCCCCGGCGTCCTGGAACTCCTGCCCGCGCTGCCCGGCCCGCTCGCCAAGGGCACCGTCAAGGGCGTCCGCGGCCGCAACCGCGTCCTCGTCAAGAGCCTCAGCTGGGACACCGCGGCCCGCACCGCCACCGCCGTCGTGGTCTCGGACATCACCCAGGAGATCACCCTGATCTGCCGCCGGGGCATCACCTCCATCACCACCAGGGCCCCGGTGGCCCCCTCCCCGCTCGGCGCCCACGCCAGGAGGGTGACCCTCACCGCCGGCACCCGCACCCAGATCACCCTCGGTCTGCTCGCCGGCACCTACCGCCTGGTCAACCGCGGCAGCGGCAGGGTCCTCGACGTCCTCGGCACCTCCACCTACGACGGCGCCCCGGTCGTCGAGTGGCCCTGGAACGGCGGCGCCAACCAGCGCTGGCAGCTCGAACCCGAGGCCGACGGCTCCTTCCGCCTGGTCAACGTGCACAGCGGCAAGGTCCTGGACAATCCCGGAACCTCCACCGTCCCCGGTCAGGGCCTGGACCAGTGGACCAGCACCAGGAGCCCCAACCAGGGGTGGCGGGTGGTCCCCGCCGCGACCGCCGGGCACGTCAACCTGGTCAACGTGGCCAGCGGACTGTACGTGGACGTGGAGACCGCCGCCGGTCCCGACGGCACCCGGATCGTCCAGCAGGCCGCCCGCGGCACCGCCGGCCAGGACTGGAGGCTGGAGAGCGCCTGAGTGGTCCGTCATGGGCCCGCGCCGGCCCGGCTCCGGCCGCCCGCCGCGGGCTCCGCCTCCGCCGCGGGTTCCGTCTCCTCCACGGGTGCCGTCTCCGCCGCCGGCGCGGTCAGTCGCCGGCGCGGGGCGCCCGGTGCACCCCCGCCCGGAACTTGGGGAGCCGGACCGTGACCTTCAGACCCGCCCCGACGGCCGTCTCGATGACCAGCCCGTGGTCGTCGCCGTAGACCCGCCGCAGGCGTTCGTCGACGTTGCCCAGACCGATGCCCGACGTGGTGCCCACCTCCCTGGCCAGGATGCGCCGCAGTTCCGCCGGGTCCATGCCGACCCCGTCGTCCTCGATGGTCACCACCGCCTCGGAACCGGCGTCCTGGGCCGAGATGGAGATCCGGCACGCGCCCCGGGAGTCCTCCAGACCGTGCTTGACGGCGTTCTCCACCAGCGGCTGGAGACAGAGGAAGGGCATGGTGACGGGGAGCACCTCGGGAGCCACCTGCAGGGTCACCTTCAGCCGGTCGCCGAACCGGGCCCCCGCCAGCGCCAGGTACTGCTCGATGCAGCGCAACTCGTCGGCGAGGTGCGTGAAGTCGCCCTGCCTGCGGAACGAGTACCGGGTGAAGTCGGCGAACTCCAGCAGCAGTTCACGCGCCCGCTCGGGGTCGGTACGGACGAAGGACGCGATCGCGGCCAGCGAGTTGAAGATGAAGTGCGGGGAGATCTGGGCCCGCAGCGCACGGATCTCCGCCTCGATGATCCGCGTCCGGGAGCGGTCCAGCTCGGCCAGCTCCAGCTGCACGGACACCCAGCGGGCGACCTCGGTCGCGGCCCGCACGAGCACCGCCGACTCCCGGGAACCGTAGGCCACGAGCGCGCCGAGGACGCCCTCCTCCCCGGTCAGCGGGGCGATCACGGCCCAGCGGAGCGGGCACTCGGGATCGTCGCAGCCGGTGGGGAGGCTCTGGCTGCGCCCGGAGGCGAGGACGTCCGTGATCCGCCCCATCACCCGCTCCGGGTGGTGGTCGGCGCCCCGCCCGTCCCAGGCCAGCACGGTGTCCCGGTCGGTGAGGCAGAGGGCCTCGGTGCCGAGCAGCGACCGCAGTTGGCGCGCGGCCTTGCGGGCGGTGTCCCCGGTGAGCCCGGCCCGCAGTGGCGGCGCGGCGAGGGAGGCGGTGTGCAGGGTGTGGAAGGTCGCCCGCTCGACCGGGGTGCCGAGATCGAGATCGGGCTGCGGGCCGCGCCGCACGCTCGCCCGGCCGAGCAGGAAGCCGGCGGCGAGCAGCACCGCCACGGCGGTGCAGACGGCGGTGAGGGTCGCTGCGGTCATGGCTGCCTCGCGGGATCCGTCGGGTCGGTGGGACCGCTCCCTGCGCCCGCGCCGCTGCCCGCCCGCTGCTGGGGGAGACCGAGCATGGACTCGGGCAGGTGCAGCCGGGCCAGGATGGCGGCGGCCCCGGCTGGTGCGTGCCGCGGCGTCGCCAATGACACCAGCACCATGGTGAGGAAGCCGAGCGGTACCGACCAGACGGCGGGCCAGGCCAGCACGGCGTCCACCCAGCCCGTCGGGGCGATCCCGGCCCGGGACACCAGGACGGCCGCCAGGGCCGAGCCGCCGCCGGCCAGGAGCCCGGCCGCCGCGCCCGGCGGCGTCAGCCGGCGCCACCAGATCCCGAGGACGAGCAACGGGCAGAACGACGACGCCGCGACGGCGAAGGGGAGGGCGACCGCGTCCGCGACCGGCACGTGGCTGGCGACGACGCTCACCCCGCAGGGCACGGCCATGGCGAGGACGGTCGCCAGACGGAAGGACCGCACGCCGGCCGAGGGGAGGACGTCCTGGGACAGCACCCCCGCGACGGACGTGGTCAGCCCGGACGCGGTGGACAGGAAGGCGGCGAAGGCGCCCCCGGCCAGCAGCGCGCCCAGCAGGTCCCCCGTCGTCCCGCCGATCACGCGCTCCGGCAGGACGAGCACCGCGGCGTCGGCCGCGCCGGTGAGCGCGAGTTCGGGCGCGTAGACCCGGCTCAGCGCGCCGTACACCGGCGGCAGCAGGTAGAAGGCGGCGACCAGGCCGAGGACGACCAGCGTGGTGCGGCGCGCGGCCCGTCCGTCGGGGCTGGTGTAGAAGCGGACGGCGACGTGGGGCAACCCCATTGTGCCGAGGAAGGTCGCCAGGATCAGCCCGTACGTCGCGTACAGCCGGTAGCCCTCGCGGCCGTCCCCGGCGAACGGCGAGGACCGCTCCGTGCCGGTCCCGGTGGCGGTCCGCCGGGGGACCTCCGCGCCGCCGGTGAAGGACAGCTCCGTCCCGGCCAGGACCCGGTGGGTGCCCGCGCCCAGGGTGAGCCGGTCGCCGTCGTGCCGGGCACCGTCGACCTCGCCGGCGACCCCGACCGTGAGGGGCTCGTCCAACCGGACCCGGATGGTGTCGTCGGTCCGCACCACGGTGTGCTCCCGGAAGACGGCGGGGGCGTCGAACCCGGCGCGCGGTGTGCCGTCGCCGAACCAGGCGGCGAGCAGGAACAGCGCGGGTACCAGCAGCGCGGTGAGCTTGAGCCAGTACTGGAAGGCCTGGACGAAGGTGATGCTGCGCATGCCGCCGGCGGCGACGACCCCGGTGACCACCACCGCGACGACGACGCCCCCGAGCCATGCGGGCGCGCCGGTCAGGATCTCCAGGGTGAGCCCGGCGCCCTGCAGTTGCGGCAGCAGGTAGAGCCAACCGATGCCCACGGCGAACAGGCAGGCCAGCCGGCGCACGGCGGGCGATTCGAGCCGGGCCTCGGCGAAGTCGGGGATGGTGTAGGCGCCGGAGCGGCGCAGCGGGGCGGCGACCAGGACCAGCAGGACCAGGAAGCCGGCCGTGTAGCCGACCGGGTACCAGAGCATGTCCGGGCCCTGGAGGAAGAGCAGTCCGGCGATGCCGAGGAAGGAGGCGGCGGAGAGGTACTCGCCGCTGATGGCGGCGGCGTTCAGGCGGGGGCGGACGGTGCGGGAGGCGACGTAGAAGTCGGAGGTGGTGCGGGAGATGCGCAGGCCGAGCGCGCCGATCAGGACGGTGGCGACGACGACGAGGGCGACGGCCGTCACCGCGTAGTTCTGGTTCACCGGCCCGTTCCCATCCGTGCGCGCTCAGCGGCCTTCGACGAGCCCGCTGAAGTCGCGCTCGTTGCGTTCGGCCCGGCGGACGTAGCGGCGCGCGATGAGCCAGATCACCGGGTAGACGGCCGCGCCGAGCACCGCCCAGAGGACCGGGCGGGGGACGGCGAAGGAGTCGGCGGTGGGGGAGGCGAACAGCAGGGGGAGCGTGCCGACCAGGAGCAGGAGCAGGCCCAACGCGGACAGGCCCGCGCGCAGTTGGCTCCGCATCAGGGAGCGCACGTACACGTCGCCCAGGGGTGTCCGCTCGGTGATCTCGCTGCGCGCCGGTCGCTGGCCGGGCGGGCGGCGGACCTGTCTGGGTGGGCCGGTGACGACCTCGCGGCGGGGTCGGTGCTCTGTCGGCATCGCATCGGCTCCGGCATCTGTCGGCGGGCCCGTTCGGACGGCGTCCGGGGTCCTCGAAGAGTACAGAGCGGCGGCGGAAGAAGGTAGGGCAAGTAGGGATATTTCCGACGTCGTCCGGGGCGTGGCGCAGGGGACTGCGCAGGGCGGGGCGGCCGTGGTGCCACGTCCGGGCGTCAGCCGTGTGCCCGGCGTATCAGCAGGTCGCGGAGGTGGCGGGCGTGGCGGCGGCTGACCGCGAGGACGGTGGAGCCGACGCGCACGGTGGTCGCCCCGGAGTCCAGCCGCAGCTCGTCGATGCGAGCGAGGGCGACGAGGTGGCTGCGGTGGATGCGGACGAAGCCCCGGGAGGCCCAGCGTTCCTCCAGGACGGCCAGCGGGATCCGGACGAGGTGGACGCCGTCCGGCGTGTGCAGTCGGGCGTAGTCGCCGTGGGCCTCCACGTAGGCGATGTCACCGACCGGGACGAGCCGGGTGACACCCGCGCGGTCCACCTGGATGTACTCGTCCGCGTCCCCGGGGGGAGTGCCCTCCGGCGCGGCGGGTGCCGTCGGCGGGGCACCGGCCGGGGGAGGGGTGTCGCGCGCGGCCTCGGACAGTTCGCTCACCCGGCGGACGGCCTCCGCCAGCCGCTCCCGCCGGACCGGCTTGAGCACGTAGTCGACGGCCTTCAGGTCGAACGCCATGACGGCGAAGTTCTCGTGGGCCGTGACGAAGACGATCAGCGGCGGGCGGGCGAACCCGGCGAGGAGCTTGGCGGTGTCGAGCCCGGTCAGCCCCGGCATGTGGATGTCGAGGAAGACCACGTCGACGGCGTCCGGGCCGTCGGGCCCCGCGTCGAGCGCCCGGCTGATGCGCAGCAGCGCCTCCGTGGCGTCGGTGGCCCCCTCGGCGCTGCGGACGCGTGGGTCGGAGCGCAGGAGGTAGAGCAGTTCCTCCAGCGCCGGCTCCTCGTCGTCGACGGCCAGTACGCGCAGCATGGTGCGGAGTGTAGTGGGCATCGGGCGACGTTCGCCCTTTCGTGACGGGGCCTTGTCCGGACCGTGGCCGGGGGTGGGAGCCGGGCCTTCGCCCCCCGGTCCGGTCCCGTGCGGGCAGCTACCCGCACGGGACCGGCCGTGCCGTGATCAGCCCTCGGTGCCGGTCGGGGGGAGCTGGGACTGGATGAGGCTCATCACCGAGCTGTCGGCGAGGGTGGTGGTGTCACCGATCTCGCGGCCCTCGGCGATGTCGCGCAGCAGGCGGCGCATGATCTTGCCGGAGCGGGTCTTCGGCAGCTCGCCGACGACCTTGATCTGCTTCGGCTTGGCGATCGGGCCGAGGGTGCG
>NZ_JBHYYB010000168.1:0-12715 GCF_042752535.1 Kitasatospora sp. NPDC059327
CGCCCCCCCCGGGGGGGGCGTGGGCTCGCCGCCGTTCGACCGATCGGACGGGGCGGGCCGCCGCTGTGGGCAGGCCCGCGCAGGGCGTGGGCAGGAGAAGAGTGCGGCCCTCGACCGGGCACGGGAGGTCCGGGGCGAGGGCGGCGGCGGTGACGTAGCGGTCGGTGAGGTCGGGACCGCCGAAGGCACCCGAAGGGAACGGCCGGGCAGAGAGGGCGAGAACGCGCACCGGTCGCCGCCGGCGCCGGAGCGACGGGGACGAGGACGGGGACGGGGACGGGAACGGGCACTGCCCGGCGTGCGCTGCCGGCGCGGAAACGCGAGCGCCGCGACCCGGCTCTCGTGCCGTGGTCGACGGCGGAGCTGAGGTCGCGGCTTGTAGCGGCTTGTCGGGCGTGGGTGGGCCGGACAAGGGGGGGTGGCGGAGTTGTCGGGTGGGGGGATTCCTCGGATCGGGGCCGCCCGGCTCCCCGGGGTGACGGGAAGCGGCCGCCCTCAGGGGCCAGGACGATGACGGATGACGGATGACGGGTCCGGGGGCTCCGGGTGCTCCTCCCGCTCGCGACGCCGCCGGGCTCCGGGGTGTCAGCCCTTGGTCGCGCCGCCGGTGAGGCCGCGGACGAAGTGCTTCTGGAACGCCAGGTAGAACACCAGGACCGGCAGGGTCGCGAGGAACATGAACGCGAACACGGCGCCGAAGTCCTGCTGGTAGGGACCGATCGACCGGTAGATGCCGACGGTGACGGTGTTGCCGGCTCCCGGGCCCAGCACGAGCAGCGGGGTGAGGAAGTCGTTCCAGACCCACACCCCGAGGAAGATCAGCACGCTGGCCGACGCCGGGCGCAGCAGCGGGAAGACCACCTGCCAGAAGATGCGGAACCGGCCCGCCCCGTCGACCGCCGCCGCCTCCTCCAGTTCGCGGGGGATCGTGCGGATGAAGCCCATGAAGACGAACATGGCGAACGGCAGGTAGTACCCGACGTTGACCAGGACCGCGCCCGGCATGGTGTGCAGCAGCCCGCCGGCGTCGAGGACACGGGTGATCGGCAGCATGATCACCGCGGGCGGGACCATCAGGCCGGTCAGCATGACGCCGAGCACGACGCGGCTCCACCAGCGCTCCGACCGCACCAGGTGGTAGGCCGACATCGCGGCCAGCACGGTGGTGATGAGGATCGACGCCGCCGTGAGCGTGGCGGAGTTGGCGAGGCCGTACCAGTAGAGACCGTCCGGCCGGGACAGCACGCGCGCCATGTTCTCCAGGGTGGGTGGGGCGGGGAGCGCCAGCGGCGAGGCGACGACCTCGGCGTTGGGCTTGAAGACGTTGACCAGTGCGACGTACAGCGGCAGGGCGAAGAATGCCGCCGTGCCCGTGGCCAGGAGCGGGCGTACCCACGGGACTCGGGACTTCACAGGTTCACCTCTCGTCGTTGCAGGAGCCTGAGCGTGGTCACGCTCGCGACGGAGACGACGGCGAGCATGATCCCGGCCATCGCCGAGGCCATTCCGGGGCGTTGTTCGGAGAAGGCGGTGCGGACGACGTCGAAGGCGACGGTGGCCGTGCCGTCGGTGCCGGGGCCGCCGTTGGTGAGGACGGCGATCTGGTCGTAGACCTTGAACGAGCTGATCATCAGCATCACGGTGTTGATCGTCAGCGCGGGCGCGAGCATCGGCCAGGTGATCGCGCGGAAGCGTTGCCAGGGTCCCGCTCCGTCCAGGCTCGCCGCCTCCTCCAGTTCGACGGGGATTCCCGCGAGTCCGGCGAGGTAGACCACGACGGCGAAGCCGAGCGTCTGCCACACCATGACCAGGGACACCGAGTAGATCGCGTAGGACGGGTCCGTGAGCCACCCCGGTGGGTTCTCGATCCCGAGCGAGGCGAGGGTGCTGTTCAGCAGGCCCTTGTCCGCCAGGATCGAGCGCCCGATCACCGACACCACCACTGAGGAGAGGATCACCGGGGTGAAGTAGACGCTGCGGAGCAGGCTGTACAGCCGGCCCTGCCCGCTCAGCAACATGGCGATCGCGATGCCCAGCAGATTCGTCAGAACCACCACGATCACCGTGATCACCACGGTGTTCTCCAGGGAGTGCCGGAAGGTCTGGTCGTCCAGCAGGGAGCGGTAGTTGTCCAGGCCGACGAACGAGGTCTCGCGCCGGGTCGCGCGCTCGTCGGTCGTCCCGATATAGAGGGTCCAGAGGATCGGGACCAGGACCACCGCCGTGAAGACCGTGAGGGTCGGCAGCACGAAGACCGCGAAGGCCCCCGCCGACGGCCACCTCCGGGCGGAGCGCCGGCGGGACCCGCCCGCGGGGCCCGCCGAGGCCGGACCCGGAGAGGGCCCGCGAGCCGATGCCGCCTTCTCGGCGGAGCCGCTCCGCGCGGCGTGGGGCGAGTGAAGCGTCACTTCGCGAGTTCCTTGTATCCCGCGTTCAGCTTGTCGACGAACCCGGCCACGTCCGAGCGGCCGTTGAGCAGGTCGGTCAGCGCCGAGTCGACCTTGGCCATGAAGCCCGACGGCAGGGCCGGCACGCCGCCCTCGCTACCGAAGGCCGGCGTCGCCGTGCCCGCGGCCTTGCCCTTCTTGTAGAGATCGAAGGTGGCGTTGTACAGCGGCGGCAGGTCGGAGGGGGGCTGGTAGCCCTTGAGGGCCACGAACAGGGCGTCGTTCCGTGCCCCGCCGTCGGCGTTCTCCTTGGAGAACTCGATGGCCCACTGCTTGGCCTTCGCGACGTCGCGGGACTTGGCGCTCACCGACAGTCCGCCACCGGTGTAGGTCGGCACGACGATCGAGCCGTCCTGCGTGGGCATGGTGAAGACGCCGATCTGCTCCTGCTGGGTCTTGTCCGGGGCGGCGGGGAACCACGAGCCCATCGGATACATCGCGCCCTTGCCCCCGAGGAAGGCGCTCTGGGCCTCCCCGTAGGTGGCGGAGAGGTTCTCGACGTTCTCCTTGCCCGCCAGCTGCTTCATCTCGGCCGCCGCCTTGACGAAGAGCGGGTCACTGAAGTCGGTCTGTCCGGAGACCAGCTTGTCGAGCCACTTCGGGTCCTTCGCGTAGACCTCGTTGGCCACCAGCTGGGAGAACGTCCAGCGCGGTCCGAGGCCGTCCGGCGCGCCGCCGCCGATGACGAGCGGCTTGATTCCCGCCGCCTTCAGCTTCTCGACCGCGGCCAGCAGGTCGTCCCAGGTCTTCGGCGGCTCGGCGATGCCGGCCTTCGCGAACGCCGCCTTCTGGTAGTAGATCTGCCAGGTCTGCGAGTTGGTGGGCAGTTGGAAGACCTTGCCGTCGAAGCTGTTCGAGGTCGGGTCGCTCCACTCGGCGATCTCACCGAGGCCGAACTCCGCGAGCTTGCCCGCCTGTGCCAGTCCGTTCGGCTCGACCGCGACCATGATGTCGGGCAGTCCGCCGGTCGCGTCGAGCTGACGCGCGAACTCGTTGCGCTGCTCGGCGCTCGGCGCGACCAGCTTCTCGATCTTCACCCCCGGCACCTTGGCACTGGTCCTGCTGATGATGTCGTCCCAGTACGCGGCGGTGAGGTTGGGGGTCTCGAAGGTCAGCAGGCTCAGCTTCACGTCGCCGCCCGCGGCGCTGCCGCCCGTGCCGCCTCCCCCGGCGGCACAGCCCGTCAGCGCGACGAGGCTTATCGCCGCGGTGATCGCCACCCGGTTGGTCGTCTTTCTCATGGAACTCTCCTTCAGTGTCGAACCCGCTCCGCGGGTCTCGCTCCAACCTGCTTTAGATAAGCAAGTTGCTTTTCAATATTGCTGAGGAGGGCCAATCTAGATAGCCTGTTGCCGTGCGTCAAGACACTCGTCAAGCCCAAAACCGTGCGACTTCCACCACTCGCTCGGGCGATGCCAGCCTGCTGCGCAGGCTCAACCTCTCGGCCGCCGTGAAGGCCTTCCTCGACGCGGAGTCGTTGACGGTCAGCGACCTGCGCGCGGCCATCGGCGTCTCGCGCCCCACGGCCGAGGAGCTGCTGAACTCCCTCCTGGAGGAGGGCTTCGTCCGAGAGGCGCCCGAGCCCGCGAAGACCGACCGGTCCGCCGGGCGGCCCGCTCGGCACTACGGGGTCGCCGCCGAGGACTTCAACGTCGTAGGGGTCGACATCGGTGCTCACAAGGTGGCCGTGATCATCTGCGACCTGCGGGGGGAGGTCGTGTCGCTGCGCAAGCGCGACGTCGACCCCACCCTGGGGGCCGCCGAGCGCATCGACGCCGCCGCACGTCTGATGGAGGCCGCCGTCCGGCAGGCCGGGACGGGACGGGAGCGGATCCGCTCCGTGGCCTGCGGCGTCACCGGAGCGGTGACCGACGGCTCGTCGGTGACGGACGTCCGCACCCTTCCCGCGGGCCGGGACCTGAACGTCTACTCACTCCCCGGCTTCGACCGGATCGACGTGGTCGCGGAGCTCTCGGCGCGGTTCAAACGCGACGTGCTGGTGGGCAACGACATCCATCTGGCGGCGGTGGCCGAGCAGTGGCGGGGGGCGGCCGCCGAGGCGCGGGACCTCGTCTACGTCCACGCCGGTCGCCGCATCGGGTCGGCGATCGTCATCGACGGGCGCATCCACAACGGCCGGCACGGCCTCGCGGCGACCGTCGGTTCCCTGACGATCCTGGGGTGGCCCCAGGCGATGGTCAGGCTCGACCGCGAGAGTCGCAGGCTCGCCGGTTCGACCGCCGACAAGGCCACCAGCGGGGAGGTCCGAGCGCTCTTCGAGGCGGCCGCGACGGGTGACGCCACCGCGCTGGACACGGTCGACGTCCTCGCCGAGGCCCTCGCCCTCGGAGCCTCGACCCTCGTGCACGCCGTCGATCCCGACCTCGTCGTGCTCGGCGGCGGCCTGTCCCGCACCGGAGAGGTCCTCGCCGCTCCGTTCCGTCGGCACTTCGCCGCGACGTCCTTCGACCCGCCCGAGTTCCGGGTCTCCCTGCTCGGCGACGAGTCCGTCGCGCTGGGCGCGGCCCGGCTGGCCCTCGACGACGTCGAGAGCCGCCTCCTCGCCGGGCAGTCCTGACGTCCTTCCCCCTCAACCACAAGGAGCCGCCTGATGATCGAGCCCGGGCGCGTCGCCGTCCCCGAACCCACCGACCCCGTCGCACTCTCCGGTTCCGACGGGGCCGAGGCCACGACGATCGTCCTCCTCCCGCGCGCCGACGGCCTGCCCGACATCGGGTGGGTGGGGCCGGACCTGGAGGCTGAGGACGTGCGGGCCCTGACCCCGCCGGCCTCGGTCGAGACCACGGCCTGGAACAGCTGGCTGATCGGCTCGCCCGTCAGCCTCCTTCCGGAGCACGCACGCGGCTATCTCGGCCGGCCCGCGCTGCTCGGCCATCGCGTCGGTCCCGACGGTCCCGGCGGTGACTGGTCCACCGCGTTCGGCCCGGGCTCCGTCCTGCGCGCTCCGGGCTCGCTCGTGGTCGAGGCCACCGACAAGTCGGCAGGACTCGAACTCCGCTTCGAGGCCGAAGCCGTCGCGGGCGGCGGCCTGCGCCTGCGGCACCTGCTCACCAACATCGGCAGCGGCCCCTACGTGGTCGACGCGCTCGACGTGGTCGTCCCCGTCCCGCCCGGCGCGGGTGAGATCCTCGACTTCACCGGACGCTGGGCCCTCGAACGGCAGCCCCAGCGCCGGGCCCTCGCCGACGGGCACTGGGTCCGGGAGCACCGCCGCGGCATGCGCGCCCTCGACGGCACCGGCCTCGTCGTGGTCGGCACTCCGGGCTTCGGCTACCGCGGTGGCGAGGTCCTGGGCGTCCACCTCGCCTGGAGCGGCAACCACCGGTACGCCGTCGAGCGGCTCAGCTCCGGCACCGCCGTCGTCCGGGCGGGCGAGTTGTTGCATCCGGGCGAACTGGTCCTCGCCGAGAACGAGACGTACGCGATGCCCTGGGTACACGTCACCGCGTCCACCCGGGGGCTCGACGGCCTCGCGGACGCGACCCACCGGTACGTCCGCTCGCTCCCGGCCCATCCGACCGCGCCCGCACCCGTCATGTTCAACCCGTGGGAGGCCGTGTACCTCGACCACGACCTCGACACCCTGACCACCCTCGCCGACATCGCGGCCGCGCTGGGCGTCGAGCGCTTCGTCCTCGACGACGGGTGGTTCACCAACCGCACCTCCCTGAGCGACGGCCTGGGCGACTGGACCTCCGACCCGGGAACGTGGCCGGACGGACTGGCACCCCTGGTGGACCGAGTGCACGAGCTGGGGATGGAGTTCGGCCTCTGGTGGGAGCCGGAGGCGGTCAATCCCAACGCGGCGGTCTTCCGCGACCACCCCGACTGGATCCTCCGTACCGGCGACCGCCTGCCGGTGCTCGAACGCGACTGCTACCTGCTCGACCTCAGCCGCCCCGAGGTACGGACATACCTCCTCGACGCGTTCGACCGCCTGGCGGCGGACCACCGGATCGACTTCGTCAAGTGGGACCACAACCGCGACCAGATCGACGGCGGCGACTCGCGGGGCTCCGGGCGCGCCATGGCCAGGCGGCAGACCCTCGCCTTCCGCGAGCTCCTCGACGAACTGGCCCGCCGCCACCCCGGCATCGCGTGGGAGAGCTGCGCCTCGGGAGGCGGCAGGATCGATCTGGACGTCCTCGAACGGGTCCAGAGCGCCTGGACCTCCGACGTCACCGATCCGCTGTCCCGCCAGTCCATTCAGCACTGGACCGCCCAGCTCGCCCCGCTGGAGTACCTGGGCGCACATGTCACGGCGCCGCTCTCCCACCAGACCCGTCGGACCAGCACCCTGGACCTGCGAGCGGCCACGGCCTTCTTCGGCCAGCTGGGCATCCAGTGGGACCTCAGGACGGTACCGGCCCACGAGCTCGACCGCCTCGCCCGCTGGATCGACCTCTACAAGCGACATCGCGGACTCCTGCACACCGGCAGGCTGACCCGCGTCGAACTGCCCGACGGCCTCCTGTCGCACGGAGTGGTCGCCCGGGACCGGTCCGAGGCGCTCTTCTCCTACGCCCAGCTCGACGAGACCGTGCACGTGCCCCCACGGCTGCGCATCCCCGGTCTCGACCCGGCCCGCAGCTACCTGGTCTCGGTCGTCGCGCCCGCCGACCCGGCGGTGACCTGGGAGGTGACGGGCATGCGGGCGACCGGTGCGGCACTGGGGGCATTCGGACTGCCGGGCCCCGAACGCGCGTCCCAGAGTGCGGCACTGGTCCATCTGCGCGCGCTCTGACCCGGCGGAGTCCACAGCCGCCCGCCGCCCGCACGGCGTACTCGCGACGACGAGCGACGAACGGACACCGAACACGGCTCCCCCGGCGGACCCGCCGGGGGAGCCGAACGCGCCACGGAGCCGATCCGGGTGACACCGGGTGAGCTGCGGCTCGACCTACGCCAGGTCCCACGCGCGCCCGCTCTCCCTAGGGGAGCGGCAGCCCTCGCCGCTCACCCGGCGTCGTGGCCGCGGTGCGGGGACCGGAGCCCCGCGCCGAACGCCGGCCGACGGGTCGAGCGGGCTCACGAGGTCATGCCGCGCCCCACCCCACGATCACCGGCCGAGCCCGTCCAGGTGCGCGCGGCCGAGGAGTCCGAGGCCGTACGCCGACACCCAGGTCTCCAGCGCGGTCCGGCAGGCGTGGTCGAGGTGGCGCAGGCCGCTCAGGTCCACATGGACGGTCCGGCCGGTGGGCAGCTGCTCCAGCGCGTCCAGGAGCCGGGGCAGCCGGAGGAAGGTGGCGTTGCCGGCGAGCGTCACGTCGACCGTGCCGTCCGCGCGCTCGTCGACCTCGACCTGCAGCTGCGAGGTGTCCCAGGCGCTCTTCAGCACGGAGAGCAGCAGGCCCAGCAGCACGCCCTCGAAGAGGTTGGTCGCGACCACGGCGAAGGCCGTGACCAGCAGGATCAGCGCCTCCCCCCGGTGTGCCCGCCACAGCGGGACGAGCGCCCGGGCCGGCACCAGTTTGGCCCCGGCGTGCACCAGGACGCCGGCCAGCGCGGCGAGCGGGATGACCGAGAGGACGGCGGGGAAGAACGCGGCGAACAGCAGCAGCCAGAGGCCGTGCAGCACGCGGGCGGCCTTGGTCCGCGCCCCGGCCTGGACGTTGGCCGCGCTGCGCACGATGACGGCGGTCATCGGGAGCGCGCCGAGCACGCCACAGACGGTGTTGCCGACGCCCTGGGCGATCAGCTCCCGGTCGTAGTGCGTGCGCGGGCCGTCGTGCAGGCGGTCCACCGCCGCGGCACTGAACAGGCTCTCGGCGGAGGCGATCAGGGCGAACGCGAGCACCGTGCCGAGCACGGCGCCCTCGCCGAGCGCCGCGAGGTCCGCGCCACCGAGCAGGTCGACCGCGCCACCGAGACCGGCCACCTCGACCTTGCTGATGGAGAGGTCGAGCGACGCGGTGACGGCGGTGGCCGCGGCGACGGCGGCCAGCGGCGCGGGAACGGTCCGGACCCGGGCGGGCAACCTGGGCCAGAGCGCCAGGACCGCCACGGTGCCGATGCCGACCGCGGCGGCGGTGAGCGCCCGCGGCGAGGCGGCCGTGTCGGCGAGCAGACCCGGTAAACCGGCGAGCTTGCCCGGTCCGCTGCCGGGCGCCTGCGCGTCGGCCAGGGCGTAGAGCTGGCCGAGGACGAGCACCAGGCCGATCCCCGCCAGCATGCCCTGGACGACCGACACCGAGATGGCGCGGAACAGCCGCCCGAGGCGCAGGGCTCCCATGACGAGCTGGAGCAACCCGGCGGCGGCGGTGATCACGCCCAGAGTGGCCAGCCCGTGGTCCTGGACGGCCGCGAAGACCAGGACGGTGAGCCCGGCGGCCGGTCCGGAGACCTGGAGGCTGCTTCCCGGCAGCAGCCCGGTGAGCAGGCCGCCGACAATGCCGGTGAGCAGACCGAGTTCGGCCGGGACACCGGAGGCGACGGCGACGCCGACGCAGAGCGGTAGCGCCACCAGGAAGACGACGAGCGAGGCGGGCAGGTCCGCGCGCAGGGTGACCAGGAGGTCGGCGAGCCGGAGTGGGCCGGGCGAGCGGTCGGCGGCAGGCCGCAGATCGGGACGACAGGTCATCAGGTCCTCGGTTCGATGAGATGAGAGGAGGTGAGAGGAGGAGGTGGAGGTGGGAGGAGGTGGGAGGAGGTGGCGGGGGCGGCCGGGGGCAGCAGGAGGCGGCCGGGGGCAGCAGGGCAGCGCCCGGGTCACGGCGGGAGAAGGAGTGCCGAGCCGGCGTGGTCCGCGAGCACCGGTCGGCACCGGGCGTCGGGAATCACGCCGGGATCGTCATGGCGGTCGAGCGACGTTCCGTGGAGGCACGCCTCCTTCTGCCTCCTCGCCGTGGACGGCGGGGGCGGGGTAGGCGGAGCTGGGCAGGGGCGCCGGCAGGGGTCTCGCGCCCCCGGACCCCGTTCCGGTCGCCGGGCACGACAGGTCCGCACGAGCCGACCGCCGACACCCTGACGCTGCGTCAAGCGTTAGTAAAGCATGGGTATTCGAGTGGAAAAAGCCGCGCCCGCAAGGGACGGCACCGCTCCGGCCAGGATTCCGGAACCGAGGCCTCCCTACCCGGCGCGGAACCCCACCCTCCGAACCGACCCGAACACGCCCGAGGTGTGTGAGAACAACACCTCACGACCCGGGCGCTCGGTTTCGGCTGTCTCCGAGCACGGGCACCGCACGGGGCCGCGCCGGCCGCCCGGCGCACCCCTCCACCCGGGCCGACCTGGCCGGGAGCCGACCGCACAGCGGAACGTCAGAAGTCTTGGCCCACAAGCGAGTTGTCGGACCAGTCCGCCCAGGACGCCGCACGGGAGGCAGGGCCGGCGCCGTCGCGCAGGACCTCGCCCGACGAAGTTCCCCGGGGCCATGCGGTCGGGGTCGCACCGCGGCATGCCCGCCCAGGGAGCTTCTTCGTCCCCGCGGAACGCGCGCCGGTCAGCTCCTCCGGCGCGGCCGAAAGGTGGCTTGATACCGCCCCTCCGTGCCACACAAGCGCTCACGTTCCAACGCACGAACGAACTTGACAGCTACTATTCCAACACCGCCTCCCCCGGGCCCGCTCCGGGGGCGCCGACGCGGCACGCAGTCTTGACACCGGCCCCTGCCATCGCCGCCAGGGTGATCCGCGTGCGCATCTATGTCATGTCCATGACACTCATGCTGCATGCCGCCCCGCACCGTCCAGAGCCGCAGCGGCCCGCCCGGCGTCCCACCCGACGCACCACCGGCCGGCCGCCCGCTGCGCCGCACCCTGCGGCGCAGACCCGCGCCCGTCCGCACCAGCGGGCGGCAGGCAAAGGAGTGCCCGTGTCACGTCAAGCTCCCCTCCGCGGTCTCGCCGCACTCGCCGTCACCACAGCCCTGCTGGTGACCGGCGCCCCGGCGGTCGCCGCTCAGGAAGCGCCCCCCGCCCCCGCGACGGCGCCCACCGCCGCCCGGAGCACCGCCCTGGCCGCGGCCGACCAGCAGGGCGCCGCCGTCGCCCGGCAGCTCCGGCTCGCCCCCCAGGAGAAGCTCGTCGCCAAGGACGCCGTCCTCGACCCGGACGGCACCCGGCACCTGCGCTACGAACGGACCTACTCCGGGCTCCCCGTCCTGGGCGGCGACCTGGTGGTGCACAGGGCGCCGGACGGCACCGTGCGCGGTGTCGACCGCGCGTCCGACACACCCCTGGCCGGCCTGGGCACCTCACCGGCCCTCAACTCCGCACGAGCGCAGGCCACCGCACTCGACGCCCGGCCCGGAGCGACCGTCAACCGGCCGCCCCGGCTCGTGGTCTGGGCGGCCGACGGCCCCCCGCGCGTCGCGTGGGAGACCGTGATCGCCGGAACGGGCGAGGACGGGGGGCCGAGCAAGCTCCACGTGATCACCGACGCGACCGAGGGCGAGGTGATCCGGACCTTCGAGGGCGTGCAGACCGGCACGGGCCGCGGCGTCCACGTCGGCGAGGTCCCGATCGACACCACCGCCACCGCCTCCGGCTACCAGCTCAAGGACGGGACCCGGGGCGGGACCTACACCACCGACCTGGGCAACGGCTCCGGCGGCGACGGCTCCCCCTTCGCCCGGGCCACCGACGACTGGGGCGACGGCCTGCCGTCCAACCGTGAGTCCGCGGCCGTCGACGCCCACTTCGGCGTCGCGGCGACCTGGGACTTCTACAAGAACGCCTACGGCCGGGAGGGCATCCGCGGCGACGGGGTCGGCGCGTCCAGCCGGGTGCACTACGGCAACGGGTACGTCAACGCGTTCTGGGACGACGACTGCTTCTGCATGACCTTCGGCGACGGCGCCGGCAACACCCACCCGCTGACCTCCCTCGACGTGGCGGGCCACGAGATGACCCACGGCGTCACTTCGGCCACCGCCAACCTCAACTACGCGGGCGAGTCCGGCGGCCTGAACGAGGCGACCAGCGACATCCTCGGCACCATGGTGGAGTTCTCCGCCGACCTGCCCGCCGACACCCCCGACTACCTGATCGGGGAGAAGATCGACATCCGCGGGAACGGCACCCCCCTGCGCTACATGGACAAGCCGTCCAAGGACGGCCGTTCCGCCGACTACTGGCGCCGGGGCATCGGACGCATCGACGTCCACTACTCCTCCGGCGTCGCCAACCACTTCTTCTACCTGCTCTCCGAGGGCAGCGGCGCGAAGACCGTCAACGGCGTCCCGTACGACAGCCCGACCTACGACCACGCCGTGCTCACCGGGATCGGCCGGGACAAGGCCGCCGCCGTCTGGTACCGGGCGCTGACCGTCTACATGACCTCCACCACCGACTACGCCGGCGCCCGCACCGCGACGCTGCGCGCGGCCGAGGACCTCTACGGCACCGGCGGCGCCGAGCACGCCGCCGTCGCCGCCGCCTGGAGCTCCGTCAACGTCGGGGCGGCCGCGCCCTCCTCCCCCGCGCTCACGCACCCGGGCGACCAGGTCACCGCGGTCGGCACCGCGGTCGACCTGTCGATCCCGACCGTGGGAGGCGTCGGCACGCCCGTCTACGCGGCGGACGTCCTCCCGGCCGGCCTGTCGATCGACGCCGGCACCGGCCGGATCACCGGTACGCCCGGCACGGCCGGATCGACGACCGTGACGGTGAACGCCGCCTTCGCCTCCGGCGCGACCGCGAGCACCACCTTCACCTGGGCCGTCACCGACGGCACCGGCCCCTGCCCGCCGGCGCAGCTGATCGGCAACGCCGGCTTCGAGAGCGGCGCCGCGGCGCCGTGGACGACGACACCCTCCGTGCTCGACGCCGACCCCGGCCAGGCGAGCCACAGCGGCTCCTGGAAGACCTGGCTGGACGGCTACGGGTCCTCCCACCAGGACACCGTCTCGCAGACCGTCACCATCCCGGCGGGGTGCCGGGCGACGCTGGGGTACTGGCTGCACATCGACTCGGCCGAGACCACCCCGTCCATCAAGTACGACCGACTCACCGTCACGGCGAACGGCCAGGAGCTGGCCGCCTACTCGAACCTGGACCGGGCCTCCGGCTACACCCTGCGCACCGTCGACCTCTCCGCCTTCGCCGGGCGGAGCGTCACCCTCGTGTTCACCGGCCGGGAGGACTCCTCGGCCCAGACCAGCTTCGTCCTCGACGACATCAGCGTCGAGATCGGCGGCTGACCCGCCCCGGACCCACCGCCGGCGGGTGACACCGCCGGGAACGCTCCATCGTCGTCTCCGGAGGCCGATCGCCCGGACGCGGCGCGGGACCGGACCGCTGATGCGG
>NZ_JBHYYB010000169.1:0-12575 GCF_042752535.1 Kitasatospora sp. NPDC059327
GGCACCCGCGGGTCACCACGAACCCGTCCATCAGCAAGACCAGCCGCCCCCGCCGGGGCCAGGCCGGAATCCCTACACACGGATTAGGACCCCCGTGACCGTCACCACCCCGCCCGCGCCCACCCGCCCGCACACCCCCGGCCCGACCGGCCCGACCCGGCGGGCGCGCCGTTCCCGCGGGCCGGTGGGCCGGCCGCGCCGCCGGATCCCGTTCTCCCGCGCCCTCGGGCCGGTCCTGCTGCTCGTCCTCTGGTGGCTGGCCTCGGCCACCGGTCTGCTCGACCCGCAGACCCTCGCCCCGCCCGCCGACGTCGCCGCCACCTTCGGCGACCTGGTCCGGTCCGGCGAACTCCAGGACCACCTGCTGATCTCCCTGCGGCGGGCCTCCCTCGGGCTCGGCTTCGGCGTGGCCGCCGGGCTGCTGCTCGCGCTCGCCGCCGGGCTGAGCCGGATCGGTGAGGCGCTGATCGACGGCACGGTGCAGCTGGTCCGCTCGCTGCCGATCCTCACCCTGGTGCCGTTGGCCATCCTCTGGTTCGGCATCGGCGAGGAGGTCAAGGTGATCCTGGTGGCGCTCGGCACGCTCGTCCCGGTCTACCTGAACACCCACGCCGGGCTCACCGGCCTGGACCCCCGGTACGCGGAGCTGGCGCAGACCGTCGACCTGACGGCCGCCGGGTTCCTGCGGCGGGTCGCCCTGCCCGGGGCCGCACCGGGATTCTTCACCGGGCTGCGGATGTCCGTCACCATCTCCTGGCTGGTGCTGGTGGTCAGCGAACAGATCAACGCCTCCAGCGGCATCGGCTACCTGATGACCCAGGCCCGCACCTTCGGCCGCACCGACGTCATCGTCGTCGGCCTGGTCGTCTACGGCCTGCTCGGCCTGCTCTCGGACACCCTGGTCCGCCTGATCGAAAGGAGGGCGCTGGCATGGCGCCGCACCCTGGCCTGACCGCCGGTCCCGTTCCCGGCCCGGAGCTCGTCGCCCCCCGGGGCGCCGACGTCGTCGACGCGACCGGGCCCGCCGTCCGGCTGCGCGGACTCACCCGCGCGTTCAACGGCCGCACCGTCCTGGACGGCGTCGACCTCGACCTGGCGCCCGGCGAGTTCACCGCCCTGCTCGGCCACAGCGGCTCCGGGAAGTCCACCCTGCTGCGGGCCCTCGGCCGGCTGGACGGCCACGGGTACGACGGCCGCACCCGCGGCGGCGCCGGCCGCGGCAACACGCCCGGAGCGACCGGCGCCGGCACGGCGGACACCCCCGACCGCGTCTCGGTGGTCTTCCAGGACGCGCGGCTGCTGCCCTGGGCACGCGTCCTGGACAACGTGGTGCTCGGTCTCCGCGGTCCCGGCGCCGAGGCGACCGGACGGGCCGTGCTCGCCGAGGTCGGCCTGAGCGGCCGCGAACGGGACTGGCCGGCCGTCCTGTCCGGCGGCGAGGCTCAACGCGCGGCGCTCGCCCGGGCCCTCGTCCGGCAGCCCGAACTGCTGCTGCTGGACGAGCCGTTCGGCGCCCTCGACGCACTGACCCGACTGCGGATGCACGCCCTGCTGCGGCAGCTCTGCGCCCGGTACCGGCCGTGCGTGCTGCTGGTGACCCACGACATCGACGAGGCGCTGGCACTCGCCGACCGGGTGCTGGTGCTGACCGACGGGCGGATCTCGCACGACCTGCGGCCGTCCCCGGCCGGCGCGACGATCGGCACGGCGAACGGCGGGGCGAACGGCGGGGTGAACAGCCCGACGATCGGCGCAGCGGGTGGCACGGCGGACCGCTCCGTCGACGGGCGGCCGGCGTCGTCCCGTGCGGAGCTGCGCCGTGAACTGCTGGCCGCGCTCGGTGTGGAGGAGTGAGGAGCGGGCGGGCGGCATCCGGTGGCCCGGTCCGCCCGCCTGCCCGCCCGTCGGCGCACCGCCCTGAGGCGCACCGCGGGTCGGCGCCCTCCTGAGCCGCCGCGCCGCCGGCGTCGTGGCGGCCTCCGCCCGCGCCACCGGAGTCCCGGGCGGCGCGTCGATGGCGCCCGCCGCGCCGGTCCCCGCCCCGGGCGCCGTCGCGCCCACCGCCGGCGGCCGTGGTCAGGCCAGGGCGGCCCCGCCGTCGAGGGTGAGCACCGTGCCGGTCGCGTAGCCGTTGCCCAGGAGATGGAGGTAGGCCGCCGCGGCCTCCTCGGGGCTGCCGACGCGCCGCACGGGCAGGCCACTGCCCTGCGCCTGGAGGAAGGCCTCCGGCTCAGGCACGGTGTGGTCCCAGAGTTCGGTGCGGATCGCGCCGAGGCGGACCGCGTTGACCCGCAGGGGGGCGAGCTCAAGGGCCAGGGCTCGCGTCAGACCCTCGACGGCCGCCGTGACGCTCGCGCCGAGCGAGGCTCCGGGGACGGGCCGGGTGGCGAAGGCCCCGGACGTGAAGGTGATCGAGCCACCGGGACGGAGCTTCGGCGTCGCGTACTTGGCCGCGAGCAGGGCGCCCCAGAAGCGACGCTCGAAGAACGCTCGGGACTCCTCGGCGGTGAGGTCGGCGAGCGGCTTCAGCAGCAGGGGTTCGCCCGCCGTGTAGACGAGGTGGTCGAACGCGCCGATCCGGTCGAAGAAAGCGGCCAGCGCGGCGTCGTCGGCGACGTCCAGCACGATGCCCTCGGCCCGGCCGCCGAGCCTCTTCACCGCCAGGTCGACCCGGCCCTGACTGCTGGAGGCGACGACCACGTTCGAGCCCTGAGCCGTGGCGCCCTGCGCGACGGCGAATCCGATGCCGGAGGTGCCGCCGATGACGACGACCCGCCGGGTTTCCGCCGTGTTGTTCGTGACGTTGTTCATGACGTTGTTCATGACGAGAACGCTACGAGTCACCACCGAGACAATGAATAGCCTGAAGTCTCGATTCCCTGTCCGATCGTCTCGATCCCCGCGCGCTAGGGTGAGTTCATGGACATCCTCAGCGACACGCTCGCGGCCCTGCGCACCGGGCGTCCGTCCGTGGTCCGTACCGACGCCCGGGCACCGTGGGGTGTGCGCTTCCCACCCATCGCGGGCGCCGGGTTCCACGTCGTCGTCGAAGGACGCTGCCTTCTCCTGCCGGTCGGCGGCGCTCCGATCCCCCTGGGCCCCGGCGACGTCGTGTTCCTGCGGCGCGGGACCGATCACGCCATCTGCGACGCGGCCACCAGCGAGCCGGTCGCCTTCGAACCCGACCGCGTCGACACCTCGTCAGCCATCGGGCGTTTCACCGTCGAGGGAGACGGCGCTCGCAGCGTGCTGGTCTGCGGGGCGTACCACCTCGACATCGACCGGCCGCATCCGCTGCTCGGCGACCTCCCGGAGGTCATCCACCTCCCGGCCAGCCCCGGTCGCCATCCGGCGCTGCGCTCGGCGGTCGACCAGCTCTGCGCCGAGATCCACCGGCCCCAGCCGGGTTCGGACTCCGTGGTGACGGCGCTCGTCGACCTGCTGCTGCTCTACATTCTGCGGTCCTGGTACGCCGAGTTGCCCGCGGAGCTGACGCAGGGCTGGGCCTCGGCCCTGAACGACCCGTTGATCGCCCCGGCGCTGAAGGCGATCCACGACGACCCGGCGCACCCGTGGACCGTCGAATCGCTCGGGAGCCGGACCGGGCTGTCGCGCGCCGCGTTCGCCCGGCGGTTCACCGCGGTGGTCGGCGAGCCCCCGCTCAGCTATCTGACCACGTGGCGGATGGCCGTCGCGGGCCGGGCGCTGCGCGAGACGGTCGACTCGCTGAGCACCGTGGCCGAGAGCGCCGGCTACACCTCGGAGTTCGCGTTCTCGAAGGCCTTCAAGCGGCATTTCGGCGCCCCGCCCGGCGCCTACCGGCGGGAGCGGCGGACGGTGTAGGCCGGCACCGGCGGCCGGAGACCGCGGACCCCGCGACCGGGCGCGGCAGGGCGATCGACGCCCGAACGACCCCCGCCGGCACCCGCCACGCCCAAGCGTTCGCCCCGGCGCCGGGGGGTACCGGCGCCGGGGCGAACGCCGCAGGCCGCGACCCCGACGGCACGGTGGCCGTCAGCGACGTCCTCGCGGCTCGCGGGAGCTCCGCGCGAGGGGCTCAGTCCTTCTCCTCACCCTGGAGACGCCCGAGCCCGCGTTCGCCGTGGATCAGGCCGCCCAGATCTGGTCGGCGAAGTCCAGGCAGCGGTAAATCATCGCGGCCGTGCCCACGGAGCTGCCCTGCGCGGTCAGGCAGAGACCACTGCTGTTGACATTCCGGTACCGCACCGAGCCGTTGCGACCCGGAACGAGCTCGGCACTCCACAGCTGGTCCCTGAGCCCGGTGCAGTCGTAGATGAACGCGGGGTTTCCTTCGACCCCGCCCTGCGCGGTCAGGCAACC
This sequence comes from Kitasatospora sp. NPDC059327, assembly GCF_042752535.1. Taxonomy (NCBI): domain Bacteria; kingdom Bacillati; phylum Actinomycetota; class Actinomycetes; order Kitasatosporales; family Streptomycetaceae; genus Kitasatospora; species Kitasatospora sp. NPDC059327. Next base: position 4,342 of record NZ_JBHYYB010000169.1, read on the forward strand.
CGTTCCGTACGCGTTCTTGAAATACTTGTTCTGGATGACGCCCGTGGTACCCGCCTGGGGCACGGTCCAACTCTGGTCGTCGAACGGGTTGCACTGGACGAGGGTCGCCGTCGAGCCGTAGGCACCGTTCGCCGGAACGGCCAAACACTTACCCCCACCGACCGCCGTCGACAGATAGTGAATTCCCGGAGGGTCGATGACGCTGTCGGGAGCGCCACCCACCGCCGACGCCGAACCCGCGGGAGCGAGCATGCTTCCGACAATTGCCGGAAATGCGAGAAGGCCGAGAATCTTCTTGTTCACAAACTCCCCCTTTTGTGACCGGGGAAGCGCTCCGCTCCCCCGGAAATCAGGCTAGCAAGCCGATCTCCGAAACGGAAGATTGCATACATCTCGTATCAACCGATTCAAGTCATATGTTGCGCAATGTAACGCGAGTCCGCCCCGGCACCTGCCACGACAATTGACCCGAACCTCCTTCTTTACGGTCATCGCGAGCATTCCCGCCCGACTCGACCCCCCTGCCGAAGGCTGCGGCGAAGGCACGGTGGTCGGCCGGGAACGACGCCCCGTGGACCCCTTCCACAGACCCCCTCCGCCGCGGTGGTGGCACCGGAAGGCCATGGATTCAAGACGGAGAAGTCACCAGGGAGAGGTCACCCGCGGTACTACGGATACAGCGGCGGCGGGCAGGGAAGCTCCGTGCTGCTCCGCAGTACGGTCGACTTGAACGACATGGTCACCGCCTTCTCCGCCGCGCTGCGGTACCTGACCACCTACCCGGAGCAGTAGACCGGGCCGACGCGCTCCGCGCCCTGGGCGCCACCACCGCTCAAACCACGTGGGCGCCCGGGAAGGCCGGCATGGCAGGCCACCCTCGATCCCCAGCGGCGTCGCCGTCGCCGACATGCGCCGGCCGGCCAACGGTGAACCCCGGGAACCCTCCCCAGGACGGGCGAGCCCTGGATGTGCCGTCCCGATCGACCGCGAACCCGTCATACTCAATTCCGTTGACAAGCTTCAAACGCGTGGGCTCCTGCGACTCCCGACCAGAGATCGGCGAACCGGCCCGCTTTCCCGGACCGGAAGGTCGAGGAGGGCCGGCGGCTGGACAAGGCCGCCGCACGACTCCGGACCGGTCGTCGCCCCCGGGAGGCCGCGGCTGGTCCACACCATCCAGGTCAGGGGCGGCGAGGGCCCGTTCCTCCGCCCGCCCCCGTGGAAAGGACCAGCCGTTGACCCACTCCACCGCCGCCCGGCCCGCCGTGCCCGAGGACGCCGACGAACTGCTGCGCCTGCGCGTCGCCGTCCTCGACGGCGGCCCGCTCACCGACGCATGGCGCACCACGTTCCGCGACGACATGCGCGAACGCCTGGGCACCGACCCGAACCTGCTCGCCTACGTCGCGCCCACCGCCGGCGGCGGCCTGGCCGCGTGCGCCATCGGGATCGTCTACCGCGGTTACCTGGGCCCCGCCTTCCCCAACGGCCTCTGGGGCCGCGTCCACACCGTCGCGACCGACCCCGACCACCGGCGCCGCGGCCACGGGCGCGCCGTCACCACCGCGCTCGTCGAGGCGTTCAAGGACCGCGGCTGCGGATCCGTCGAACTGCGCGCCACCGCGGCCGGCGCGGGCCTCTACCGCACCCTCGGCTTCGAACCCCTCGACGGCTACATGACGTTGCGCCCCGGCCCCGGCGGGTGGGTGCGGTGACGGCCTTCGACCTCGACGCCTACCACGAGCGGGCGCGCACCGGGCCGTGCTTCATCTGCGCGATGCTCTCCGGCACCCCCGGGTACGAGCACCGGGTCGTCCTGGACGACGGCGACCACGTCGCGTTCCTCGACCGCTACCCGACCCTGCCCGGCAAGGTGCTGGTCGCCCCTCGCGCCCACATCGAGGACACCATCGGCGGCCTGACCGAGGAGCGGTACCTCGCTCTGCAGCGGACGGTCCACCGCGTCGCGACCGCGCTCAGGGAGACCGTCCCCACCGAGCGCGTGTACGTGCTCAGCCTCGGCAGCACGCGGGGCAACTCCCATGTCCACTGGCACATCGCCGCCCTGCCCCCGGGCGTCCCCTACGAGCGGCAGCAGTTCCACGCCCTGATGGCCGAGGGCGCCGGCGTCCTGCCGGACGACCCAGAGCGGGACGAGCACCTGGCGGCCGCGCTCCGGACCCGCCTCGATCGCGGCGCCGAACGGGGGGCTTGACCACCTGCGGGCGGGCGGCCCCGGCCGAGGGCGCCCCGCGCGTTCCGGCTGATACGGCGGGCCGCTCCCCGTCAGGCTCCGCGGCCGGGGCGGGTCGCCTCAGGACGCGTCGGCGAGAATCAACTCGGCCATCGTGAGCAGGCGCTGAAAGACCGTGCGGCCCTCGCGGTACTCCGCGGAGCGTCCCGGCAGGACGACGGCCGCCCGGAGCTCCAGCACGCATGTGCGCAGGATGTCGAGGTGCCCTTCCCCGGGAACCCCGCCGTTGCCGAGGTAGGTCAAGACGCAACCCGCCATCGTCAGGTCCAGGTAGGCCAGATCGAACTTGTCGTCGAACGGCACCTCGGGGAACGGCTCCGGGCGGTGCCACGCCCACAGGAGGGCCACCTCGCGGACGGTGGCGGCGTGCCCGTCGGGGCCGACAGCCCGGACTCCGTGGTCATGGGGACGATCCTCCCCGATGTGTCGTCCTCCGCCCGTCGACCGCGCGGGGCCGCCCCCGCACCGAGTCCGGACCGAGTCCGGCGCCGGTCGGCCTGACCCCTGCCGGACGGACACAAGGTGGGTGTGTGGGACTGGAGCGCGAAGCCCGGAGCGCTGTGGCCGAAGTAGACCACCAGCACCTTGATCGTTTCGCCGACATCGGGTGACGCGATGCAAGGCGCTGCGCCCTTGGGGTGGCGGGGTGCGACGTGGGGGCGATCGCGCCTCGGCACGTCTGGCGTAGTCTGGCAGGCCCTGGCGGACCAGTGACTCGCGAACGGCCCGCCGGAGATCAGTGAGCCGTCGCGATCGCCGGGGCGGCCGCCGGTGACGAGGGCGATACGACGTTCAGCTGCAGACATGCTTATCTTCCTTTTGTCACAGTCTGGTTCGGAATGCGCGGGTTGGCTGGCGCGAGGTTGGGGAGCCGCTAGCGTCGAAGGCGGGCCGCCCTGACGACGGGCGGGTACGTCGATGGATCGGAGCCACCGTGGTCCCCATGACCCTGCAAGAGATCGCCGAGGCTGTCGGGGGCGCTCTGCACGACGTCTCCGATCCGGGCGCCGTGGTCGACCGGCCGGGGGTCATCGACTCGCGCCTGGTAGAGCCCGGGGCGCTGTTCATCGCGCTGCCGGGCGAGCACACCGATGGGCACCGGTTCGCCGAGGCCGCCGTGGCCGCAGGTGCGGTGGCAGTGCTGGCCGCGCGGCCGGTCGGGGTGCCGGCGATCGTGGTGGCGGATGTCCAGGACGCGATGGGCGCCCTGGCCCGCGCGGTGCTCGATCGCCTGAAGGCGCCGACCGTGATCGGGCTGACCGGCTCGGCCGGGAAGACCAGCACCAAGGACCTGCTGGCCCAGGTGCTGGAGACCATGGACACGACGGTGGCCACGCCGCTGTCGTACAACGGCGAGATCGGCCTGCCGCTGACCGTCTTCCGGGCGGACGAGAACACCCGCCTACTGGTGTTGGAGATGGGCGCGCGCGGCGCCGGGCACATCAAGTACCTGACGGGGATCGTCCCGCCGAAGGTCGGCCTGGTACTGAACGTCGGAACCGCGCACGTGGGCGAGTTCGGTGGCGGGAAGGAGTCGATCGCCGTCGCGAAGGGCGAACTCGTCGAGGCCCTGCCCGTCGACGGCCTGGCGGTGCTGAACGTCGACGACCCGTACGTCATGTCGATGGCGTCGCGAACGGTCGCGCCGGTCCTGACGTTCGGGGTGGAGGCTGGGGACGTGCGGGCCGTCGACGTTGAACTGGACGCCGCTGGCCGGCCGTCGTTCACCCTCACGTACCGGGGCCAGAGCGCCCCCGTGAAGCTGGCGCTGCACGGCGCCCACCACGTGTCCAATGCGACGGCCGCCGCCGCGGTGGCGATCGGTCTGGGCGCGAGCGTGCGGCAGGCGGCAGATGCGCTGACCGGTGCTCGGCAGCTGACGCCGGGCCGGATGGACGTCACCGAACGGACGGACGGCGTGACAGTGATTAACGACGCGTTCAACGCGAACCCCGATTCGATGGCCGTCGCCCTGTCCGCGCTTACCGCCATGGCCGGCGGCGGGCGGAGGACGGTAGCGGTGCTGGGCGAGATGCGGGAGCTGGGCGAGGAGTCCGAGGCCCACCACGCGGAGCTGGGTCGGCTCGTCGCCCGCAGTGGGATCACCGACCTCATCTCGGTCGGCGACTGGGAGGCCCGGCTGGTGCACACCTGGGCGGTGGAGGGCGGCGTCAACGGCACGCTGGTGCCCGACCGCGACGCCGCCCTCGACCTGCTGCTGACCTACCTCAAGCCCGGAGATGTGGTGCTGGTGAAGGGCTCCCACAGCGTCGGGCTGGAGGACACCGCGATGCGGCTCGCCAAGCCCGACGCCATGGGTCTCACCGGCTGACTACGCGGCCCGGACCGCCGCCGGGGCCTCGGCCAGCCGCAGCAGGACCGCCCTGCCGACGCGACCGGCGGTCCCAGTGCCCATCGTCACGACCAGGTCGCCGGGCCCGACCAGCTCGGCGACCACGTCCGCCACGTCGCGCCCGTCGCCCGCGGTGTGGGCCCGGCCACCGCAGGCGGCGACCTGCGCGGCCATCGGCGCGATGCTGATCCCGGTGAGCGGGGACTCGACCGAGGCGTGCACGTCGAGAAGGAGGACTTCGTCGGCCGCCGCGAGCCGACGGCCCATCTCCTCGCCGAGGGCGGCGGTGCGGGTCCAGCCGGTGGGCTCGAACACCGCGATCACCCGGCCCTCGGTGAGCATCCGGGCCGTGGCCAGGTCGGCGGTGATCTCGCTCGGGTGGTGGGCGTAGGAGTCCAGCACCGTGACCCCGCCGTGGGTGCCGGTGGTGGTGAGCCTGCGCTTGATGCCCTGGAAGGCGTTGATGCCGGCCGCCAGGTTGGCGGGTTCGGCACCGAGCACCCGGCCTGCCGCGAACGCGGCGGCGGCGTTCAACGCGTTGTGCCGCCCGGGGGCAGCCAGGGTGAACTCGTGCCACGAGCCGTCCGTGTCCTGCACGGTGACGTGGCTGGCGGTGCCGTCCCACAGCACGCGCAACACCCGCACGTCGGCGTCCTTGGCCTCGCCGACCGTGACGACCCGCGGGCCGGGCGCCGCCTGGAGGCGCTCGATCAGCAGCCGGGCGCCCGGGTCGTCGGAGGAGACGACGAGCACTGAGCTGTTGCGGGCCAGGCGCTCGAAGACGTCCAGGACATCGTTCAGGTCGACGTACTGCTCGGGGTGGTCGTCGTCCACGTTCAGGATGACGGCGACCTGCGGGTGGTAGCGGCCGGCGGTGCGGTCGCTCTCATCGGTCTCGGCGACCAGGAGGCCGCCGAGGCCCTGGTAGGCGTTGGGGCGGCCGACGGGGGTGCCGCCGATGGCGTACGACGGGTCGAGGTGGACCAGGGCGGCGCTGAGGATGCCGGTGGTCATGGTCTTGCCGTGCGTGCCCGCCACGGCGACCGACTGCTCGGCGGTGGCGATCAAGTGCGCGAGCACGTCCGAGCGGTGTACCACCGGGATGCCGGCCCGGCGGGCGGCGGCAACCTCGGGGTTGCTCGGGGTCACCGCACTGGACCACACGAGGACCGTCGTGTCGGCGGGCAGGTTGCTGGCGGTGTGGCCGATGGCAACCGAGGCACCGGCGTCCTCCAGCTCACGCAGGGCGGCGGTGTCGCTCGTGTCGGAGCCGGACACCCGGCTGCCGCTCTCCAGCAGCAGGCGGGCGACGGCCGACATGCCGGCGCCGCCGATACCCACGAAGTGCGGGCGGGTGAGGTCGATGGGGCCGTCGTGGACGGGGACGATTACGTTCCTGGTTTCCATGCTGTGCGCTCCAGTTCGGAGTCCAGCCCGTGATGGGCGGTGAGTGGAAGGGCACTACGCGTAGGTGCCGCTGTCCGGCGCCGAGTTGGCCGTCGGGTGAGCACCGATTCGGGCCGTGTCGAAGTCGTTGTGCACGATGACGCCGAGCAGAGCGATCACCACGGCGTTGCCGACCGCCCACAGGACGCCGAGGAAAGCGCCGACCGGATCGCGGTGCTGGCCTCGGCGGCGGGACGAGGGCTCGTACACGGCTAACTCCTCGCGGCAGAAGGGAGGATGGGGGCTGGTGCTGGCCGGGCGCTTGAAGTGCGTGCCCGATGGGGTAATGACAGCCGGAGACAGGACCGTGACGGGATGGTGAGCTAAGGTCACTCACGGTTCATTCATCACTCACTGGGGGCGGAGCGGATGGAGACAAGCGCCGACCACGACGCGGTCGACCAGGCCATGGAGGCGTTCGCCGCCGAAGTCGCCCACTGGCGCGAGGTGCGCGGACTCTCCAAGCGCGGGCTGGCCGGGAAGATGGACTTCGACCCCTCGTACGTCAGCCACATCGAATCCGGCCGCCACAAGCCGACCGAGGAGTTCGCCCGCCTCGCCGACGAGATCCTCAACGCCGGGAAGGCCATCTGGCGGCGCTGGCTCGACTACGACGCCGCCCGCTCCCGCAGCCGCACCCCGACCTCGCCGCCGGCGCCCCGCCGTTCCGAGCAGCCGTACGCCTCCGGGGCCGCGATCGTGGTCGAACACGATGAAGCCGCGCTCCAATTCGACGGCTTCACGTACCGGTTGACCATGCGCCGCCGCCTGCGAAACACCGGCACCGAGCCCATCACCCGCTACCTCATCCGCATCGCCGTCGACCGTTACCCCGGCGAACCCGAGCGCTCCAACGCCCACTACCGTGAGCACCCACTGACCTGGGGCGAACTGGCCCTCACCGCTTCATGTCAGGGCGAGGACATGCGATGGCAGGCCAAGCACGACCGCGACGCCTTCAAGGAGGTCTGGCTCCTGTTCGACAACGAGCACGGCCGCTTCCCGCTCTACCCGGGCGAGGCTACCTGGATCGAGTACGCCTACAGCGTCGGCGCCGACAAGTGGGGCCACTGGTTCCAGCGCGCCGTCCGCCTGCCCACCGAACACCTGGCCGTACACCTTGACTTCCCTGCCGCCCTCGACCCGGTGGTGTGGGGCACCGAGACCTCCATGACCGCCGAGGCCGCGCCGCTTCGCACCGCCGTCAGCCGCCACGACGAGGGCGAGCGTCGGCACTTCGCCTGGGCCACCGACGACCCGCCGCTGCACGCCCGTTTCCGGCTTGAATGGCGCTTCCGCGCCGCCGCCAACAACCAGCAATAGACCAAGGAGACCAGGTGATCGAGGTGCGGCCCAGCCAGCAGATGCAGTCCCTCGGCGTCATCCAACAGGGCACCCCCATCCTCAACCGCCCCGCAGAGCCCTTCGACCTACCGGCCGAACGCGCCGCCGCCCAGGCCGTGATCGACGAACTGTTCACCGCCGTCGACCGGATCGGCCGAGTCCACTCCTTCGCCAAGGGCATGGGCCTCGCCGCCCCGCAGATCGGTATCTCCCGCGCCGCCGCCCTCGTCCTGCCCCCGACCGCCGGCGCCGAGCCGATCATCCTCCTCAACCCGAGGATCACCGCCGTCTCCGACGAGACCGACGAACAGTACGAGGGCTGCCTCAGCTTCTTCGACGTCCGCGGCATGGTCCCCCGCCCCCTCCGCATGGACGTCACCGCCACCACCCTCGACGGCACCATCACCACCGTCACCTACGAGTTCGGCCTCGCCCGCCTCATCGCCCACGAGATCGACCACCTCGACGGCCTGCTCTACACCGACCGCATGCGCCCCGACGTCCACCCGATCCCGGTCGAGGAGTACCGAGGCACCGGTTCGATCTGGGCCTACTGAGCGGCTCAAGTCGCACCACAAGGGCTGGCAGCTTCTCGCCGGCGGGATGATCGACGCCGATGAACTGCCGTGGGAGGCCGCGATCCGCGAGACGCGGGAAGAGACCGGCCGGATCATCGGTGGCGAACCGAGGCTCCTGGCCGCCGTCTTCCGACTGCCCACCGGAGAGTTCCCGACCCGCTTCGGCTACGTCTTCGACGGCGTTGCGCCACGTGGCGCTCTGTAGCATCCCCAATTCAGTTGGGAGGAATTCGAAGGGAAATTCCTGGGTCACCCGACC
>NZ_JBHYYB010000170.1:0-12419 GCF_042752535.1 Kitasatospora sp. NPDC059327
AGACGCTCGGCTGGGATACCCCAGCCGAGCGTCTACGTGATCTACTCACCGTCTGAAACCAAGCGGTGTTGCGACGACCCCTTGAACCTAAGGTCAGGGGGGTAGGCCTTCTCGCATTCTCGGGACCGCACCGCCACGGGCTCGGTGTCCTTCGTCGCCACCGCCCGCATCACCGACTGCCACCGCGACACCGGCTGCTGCCGCCCCTGGGGTCTGCCCGGCCTGTGGCACTGGACCCTCGCCGACGTCCGGGCCCTCGCCGACCCGATCCCCGCAGCCGGCCGCCTCGGACTCTGGAGGCTCGACCCCGGCCAGCACGCGCTGCTCCGCCGCCGCCAGGCCGTCGCCCTGTCCGCCCTCGCACACCACTGACCCGGCCAGGAGAATCCATCATGAGCGAGATCACCATCGTCCCCGCCGGCCTGCGTGACTGCGCCGTGAGCTGGCCGGACTATGCGCCGGTGGACGTCACACCGGAGGAGCTGCTGCCCCGGGCGCTTGAGCGGGAGGTTCCGTTCTGGGCCGAGGGCGCAGCCACCCCGGACGCCGTGACCGACTGGGCCCAGCGCCAGGCTGCCGCGCTGGTGCCGTTCCAGCTCGACGCCCAGGGCTGGCCGCTGCACCCCGCCGGGCGCACCGGCCTTACCGGCCGCAACCTCGGCCGTTGGGGCGAGAACGTCGCCGCCGACCCGATCGTGATCGCGGGCACCGGCTCGGACCGGCGGATCCTGCTGGGCACCCGGGACGACATCCACCAGGAGGCGATCCCCGGCGGGATGGTGGATACCCATACCGGAGAGACTGCCCCGGCCGCGCTGGTGCGCGAGCTGCGCGAGGAGACCGGAGTGGACCTGCGCGACCACCAGCCGGTCATCCTCGGCACGGGCCTGGTGGACGACTGGCGCCAGACCGATCACGCCTGGGTGGCGAGCACCTTCGCCCTGTACGTCCTGCCCGCCACCGTCGCCGCGACGGCCGCTGACGACGCCCTGGACACTACCTGGTACCCGGCGGGCTCGATGGCCGCCCTGGAGAGTGCCATCGCCGCTGCCGGCCGCACCTTGTATGCCGCCCACCGGCCCCTGATCGCCCGCGCCCTCGCCGGAGCCGCACTCATCACTGCTGCCTGACGGCCAGCCCGACAACGACGACGGCCCACACCCCAACTCGGGGTGTGGGCCGTCGTCGCGTTCAGGGCGCATTCACGTGACGCGCAGCAGCAGCCTCTCCGCCACGGCGTGCAGGACGTCGGGCTCAAGGTGCTCGGCGAGGGAGTCCGCCAGGCGGGCGGGAGTCTCGGTCAGGCGGACCAGCGCGTGGACGGCGGAGGCGATGGTGGGCGGGGCGACGTCTGGCGTGTTTACCGGGTAAACAATTTCATGATGTGAAGTAATTTCGGGGCTGGTTCCCGCAGCGACGTTTACCGGGTAAACAACTTCACTTGCTGAAGTATTTTTCTGAGAGACGATCGCTGCGCCGCTGCGCGGCCCGCGCGAGGCCTTCGGACGGCTCATCGCCGCCTCGGCCTCGGCCCGCTGCTCCCCCTCGTCCGCAATCCGCCCGATCCGACGGGCGTCCCGGACGTTCAGATCCTTGCTGTCGACCTTCTCCTGAAGGTCTTCGGGCAGGCCAAGGAGCGCCAAGCGCTGGGAAACCCAACCCTTCGACTTGTTCAGCCGGGCGGCGACCGCATCCTGGGTGCCATGTACGGCCAGCAGTTGCTGGATGGCCCGGGCCTGGTCGATCGGTGGCACGTCCACGCGGAAGATGTTGGCGATCAGCGAGACCTCAAGGAGGTCATGCGCGCTCCTGGCCAGGGCGTCGTTTACATCGATGCGTAGCTCTTCCAAGCCGGCCAGTGGCGCGGAGGCCAGGCGCCGATTGCCGTCGATGACCACCCATCGCGCTTCTCCGAGCTTCTCCTCCGTCTCCGGGTGTACGGCAAGGAAGGCTGCCCGGCTGACTACCGAGGCTGGCGTGAGCTGGCCGCGCGTACGCAGCGATTCCGCCGTCTCCTCGATGTCGGTCAGCTCTTCGCGCGGGTTGAAAGGATTATGGGCAAGCTCCTTGAGCGAGGCCCGAGCCGACAGTGGGACGGGCTCAGGGTTGCCGCCGGCTTCGCCGTGCTCCTGGCGCCGGTCGTACTCGGCCAGTCGTTCGGCCCGGGTCTTCACCTTCGGCGGTTCGCGGAGCTCGGGGAACTCGGCCGGACGTCGGGTGCGGGAAGTCATGAGCAGAGCTCCAGGGCAAGGTCGCGCATGTTCTCGGCGAGGTCGCTGTTGGGGGCGTAGTCGAGCAAGGGGATGGCGTAGTCCGAAGACTCGCGCCCCTCCTTGAGATCTTTGAGCACCGCGAGAACCCGAGGGCTGGTGTGTGTCATCCAGAGGTCGTGGTTCTTGGTGACCGTGGCGCCGCGGCGGGCGTCGTACGCGTTGATGACCAGACCGAGCTGGTCGATCGTCACCCGGCTCAGCTCGACCGCGTTCTCGATCTGGCGGTTCAGCATCCGGTACGCCTTGTGGCTGGACTGATCCGCCCAGACGGGGATGAGCACGCCGGACCGTCCGGCCCGCTCGCCGTCACGTCGGCGAACGAAGTTGAGAGCGACGTCCATGCCCATGCCAAGGCTCGGCGGGCCGTCCAGGATGACGACGTCGTAGTCCTGCTCTATGGTCTCCAAGGCCCGTTCCAGACAGGTGTCGCGGCCATGGCGCATCACCGCGAGCTCGGCCTCCAGCAGGAATGCGTCGTCGCAGGCGGGCAGGACGTGTAGCCGCTGGCCGAACCGTTCCTCGTCCAGGGCGACCAGGAGCTCGCGGATGTGGCGCTTGCTCTTGCCCAGCATGTGGGTCAGCAGGCTGTCCTCGCCGTCGTCGATACCGTCCAGGCCGAGGCGGGTGGTCAGGTGTCCCTGGGGGTCGTAGTCGATGAGCAGGACTCGATAGCCGAGCTCGGCCAGCGCCTGCGCCAGCCCGCTCGCCACGAAAGTCTTGCCCACGCCGCCCTTCTGGTTGGCCACCAGGATGCGCTGCGGCGGCTGGGCGACCAGCGGGCTCGACGGCGAGGGATGCGCCTCCAGCCACTCCTCGACCGCCTGGGCAAAGCCCTGCACCTTGGTCAAGTTCCGTGTCGAGCACTCGGCGGCGAACCGGTCGGGGCCGCCAGCCGGAAGCATGACGCCCCAGCTCTTGGCCCCCGAGGTCTCCACAGTGGTGCTGACCGGCGTCTCGTACCAGCGGCTCACAGCGTGCTCTGCCGCGTCCTGCACGTTCATGCCGCACTCGGCCGACCGGACCTTCAGTCTCCGGCGAAGCTGAGGTGTGATGTTGACGAGCAACTTTTCGCGCTGCTCGCCGGGGATTGAGATGGTCATACCGAGCAAATTACCTGCTATCCCTCACGGTCATCACCACCACCCCCGGCGTGTTCCGCATCCGATCCCGTGCGACAGGCCCGCGCTGAGCCGGAAGACTCCGAAAACCCAGCGCCCGGCAACACACCTGACGTGGCGTCGAAACTACGCAGCGAGAAGAGGAGAAGTGTCGTGGCGCAACGACTAAGGCACCTTGAGTGGGCCAAGCACTATCCCAGTGGGTCGCCGCTCTGCTTAATGTAGGTCAGGTGGGCAGTGGGTTCGTAGGTCGGGCGGGGCGGGATGAGCAGCTGGGCCGGGGCGAGCAGGTACACGGAGTCCTCCACCGGCTCCGGCCCGGTTAGCTCCGGTGCCCTCGCTCGCTGCTGCTCCTCGGCCGGTGTCGGGTCGGGGACAGGGCCGGGCAGTGCGTCGGCGGGGGCGGTGGAGGCCTGCGGCGTCGTCGGCACCGGTGGGACGGGAACGTCCTCCCGTGCTGGCACCGGTTCCGGCTCGGTCTCCTGTACCGGTTCGGGCACTGGCGCCGGTTCCGGGTCGGGGGCCGGAGCCGTGGGAAGCACAGGCTGGTGGCGCTCGCGGTAGAGCTTGCCGGCCTCGGTTCGGCGGTAGCTCCACCGGCCGCCCTGGGACTGTTCCAGAGCGAGCATCAGGTCGTTCGCGGCGGAGAGGGTGAACACGCCGCAGGTGCGGGTCAGCTCCTCGAAGGCGACCGGTGCCAGGCCCCAGCGCGACGCGTGCGCGACGGGCACCGGGCGGCTGATCCGCCAGTCCTGGCGGAAGTCGCGCCGCCAGTCGGGGAAGTCCCAGTCCTCTCCGGCGCGCTGCTCGTGCGTGAAGTCGTGCACGCCGTAGGGGACCAGGACCTGCTGGCCGTCCAGGAAGTAGACCCGGCCGCCGTCGGCGATGACGGCGAGCTGCTGTTCGGTCGGTGCGATGGTCGCGTGCCGGGTCTTCGGCCGGCCGCGCGGTGCCACGGGCAGGTCGGCCAGCCGGGCCGCGTGGAGCGCGTCTCCCGACCAGAACCAGACGTGCCGCGCGCCGCCGCCGTACCGGGCCCGCACGACGCGGATCCGCTCCTGCACCTCGCCCACACCCACCGGGCGCCGGGGCCGCTCCACCACCACGACGTCCCCGTCGTCATGGCCGCCGCGCACCACCACCGCTGGCGGCAGCACCCCCGCCGGCCCCTCGGCTCCGCCGTCCAGACCGACCGGGACCTCCAGCACACAGTGCATCCCCGGCCAGGCCCGGGTGATCCGCCGCTGGAACTCGATGACGATCCGGTCGTCCAGCTCCAGCTGCTCCCTCACCGTCGGCGCGGCGGAGCACTCCGTCCCGGCCTTGTGCGAGAAGTGCGGCGAGTTCACGGCCCCGGGCCGGGCACTGCGCAGAATCAGGCTCTCCCGGCAGGCCCGGCACACGTACCGGTTGTCGGCCAGGCCGGGTTCCAGCCCGGCGACGCCCTGCGAGAGGTCGACCCACCACTTCGTCACCCGGTCGTACACCCACGGTGCCGTCGTCTCATCACCCATGACAGGGATCATGCCCTGTGCGCGAGAGGGACGTCCGGCGCATTCGGAGACCTGCCACCGGAGGGGGCGATCGGCTGCCGCCTGCCCGAAGCGGCCGACTTCATCAGGTCCTCTGGCGGACGACGTCGCGGGCGCGTTGGTGGAGCTGGCGGTGGTGGGGTGTTCGTCATCGGGTGCCGTTGATCTGCTGTCGGCGGCGGTCGGCGACGGTGAGCCAGCGGTGTCGGACCGTGGCCTCGTCGTCGAGCCACCGAGTGGTGGACGGGTAGTCGAGCGGAAGGTCGGCCATGAAGTAGGCGACGTCGGCGAGGTAGGCGAAGTCGCCGCTGACGGTGGCGTCGCGCAGCCGGTCCACAACGGCGGCCAGGCCGTCCTGGTCGTCGCGGACGGCGTGGTGGAAGGCGCGAGCGGCCTCCAACAGCGGGATGAGCCAGGGCAGGCCGGCGACGTCGATCTGGGTCCGCAGGACGGTGGCACGGTCGGCGATCCGGCGATCGTCGGTGCCGGCGTCGGCGACCAGTTCGGCGACGTCGGCGACATCGGCGAGCAGCGTGGTGGCGCGCTGGTCCAGCGGTTCGAGCAGTTGGCGGGCCAGGGCGAGTTCCTCTACGGCCGGTGCGACCGCTGCGAGGAGCCCTGGCCGTGCGCCGTGCTGCGGGAGACCCGGTACCGGAGCGCCGCATGACCCTGCCGACCGCCCCGCAGCCCACCACCGAGGTCTGGTTCCACGAGACCGCCAACGGGACCGTCATCGTCATCTCCGACCCAGGCCGGACCCGGCTCCGCTCAATCGTCCTGCGCCAGCTCGCGCAGGCCCGCCGCAAGACGCCGCCGCGCCGGAGCGTCACCCGGTGAACTCCATTGACATTCGTGCCGCCGGAAGAGCGCCAGCGGGGGCTGACGATCAGCACCTACCGCATCGCCGCCGACGGCACCCGCTACAACGCCACCGACCCGGTCACGCTCGACCCGGACGACGTGAGCGCCCACGCCTACCACCCGTCGGCGACATGGCCGACGTGCCGCTGCCCGCTCCATCGCGGGTGACCGAAGACTACTGTTTGTGGCGATCGTCGCCACCGCCCGCAGGGGCGAAGAAGCGCGCGCCAACCGCTACTTCCACCCCGATAGCGAGGTGTAGATCAGCGGACCGGGCCCCTGGCGACTCGCGGAACCAGGGACGACAACGGACAGCGATTCCGGGCCAGCCCGCAGAACCTGGTGCTGTTGGTACGGTCACTGGCCATGAGAATCGACGGAACATTCTGGTCGGCGGTGGGCGCGATAGCAGCGGCGGTCTCGGCCGGCCTGGCGTGGTGGGCGGCACACAAGTCCGCGGCCGCGGCTGCGGACTCGGCGCAGACAGCGAAGAGCCTGGCCGCTATCGAGCACGACCGCTGGCACCGGGAGTTGACGCCCGACCTGCGCTTCAACCTGGTCAACCGCGGCGTGGACCATTGGCTGCTGAACGTGGAGCTGGCAGGACCCGTCGGGCTTGACCGCCTCGACTCCATAACCCTGACAATCCGAGGAGAGGCCGGCGTCGACCACAGCCTGCGGCCCGGCGACCTCGACCCCCAGGAGCTCGCTGACGTCATCTGGGGACCACTGCGCTTCCAGCCCCGCGTAGACGGAGTTCAGGACCCAGGCCGGGAAGCACAACTGGTCGCCGTCGACCGCGGCGAGCCCGTCCGGCGGGCGATGGACTCCACCCGGGCACCTAGCTGGTTCAACGCGCAAGCGGACTGGCAGGCCCGCAACGCCCAGCTTCCCCTGCGCCTGCACGCCGTGTGCAACCGCGAGGGACACCAGCCGTGGATCGTTGTCGCCGAGCTGCCCGTCCCACTGTCGGCCTGAGGCCCCGGTGTGGCCACCACATCCAACGGCTCGCAGGACCGGCTGACCTGGCGCGGCCCGGTCACCGCGGTCAGCGGCTGGACACTCGGCGGGCCCGAAAAGAGCTGACCCACCAGAGAGGTCTGGTACCTCACCCTGCCACCACGCCCGCCCAGCCGGGGCGTGCGTTACCCGCGCACCGAGGCGGCTGCTCCCTCACGACAGGCTGGCACGACGGGGGCCTCCAGCGCGGCCCGCCAGGGCTGCTGGAGGACGTCGACCGCCTCCGCCGGCAGGTTCGGACGGCAGACCTCCGTCCACAGCGCCCACTCCATGTACCGCCAGAGCGCCTCCGCGAAGCTGCCCATGCCATGCCCGGAGGCGTTCCACAGATTCCGGGGCCGATCCCCGGTCTCACCGCGCCGGTACCAGTGCGCGGCCGACGCCGTCAGCAGGACGTCGTCCCTGTACTGCCTGCTGACGTAGGACGCCGGCCCGATGTACTCGGGCCGCTCACCGTCGATCGGGTCGCAGAGCTCCGTCAGAGCATCGACCGCCCATGTCTGGTGCCCGGGAGCTTCCACACAGTGCTCCTCACCCTCGTACACGGCGAGTTCGGTGGCCTCCATCTGGAGCCGCCAGCCGGTCGCGTGCAACTCGAAGAGCTGTTCCATGGTGAACTCCGGGACCCGGCCGAGCATCGCCAGCACCGCAGCCCCGTTCGGCCCCCATGCGCGGTGCGGCTCCAGCTCTCGGACCACCCGCAACGTCCGCACTGCCGCCAGGTGCTCCCGATGCTGGATGGGCAGCACCGCTCCTGCCGGCTCGATGGCGAACAGGCCGAACACCGGTCCCGGGTAGCCACGGACCTCGCGGACCATCTCCGGGATGTCGGCCACCTCGAAATGCCCCTGCAGCGTCGCCCCTGAGCGCAGCGCGCCCGCGAACCTTTGGTACTGCCCCGCCGGCGAATCCGCGCTCCCCGGAACGGAAATGAAATACGACAACTGGCACCTCGCAGTCGACACGAACCGTCACCGCTCTATCGGCAGCGCGACCCGCCGGCCTGAACCGCCACGTTGCGCGGCGCACCGCCCCGCCCCGGCGCGGCCCTGGGCTCACCAGCACTCCTCCAGATCTGCCATCCGGCCCGCTGTGCCGAACCCAGCGGCCGAGTGCTCGCCCTCCGGCGCTGGAAGCAATTGTTTCCAAGTCGTTCGATTCCTGACCTGCGGTCAGGTGCGCGGCTCGAAGAAGCCCCGCAGCCTTTCCCCACAGCGATCAGCAGCTGGCTGTTCCATTCCCGCCCCCGTCGCGCACCGTGATCGGTAGGGTGCGGAGCATGATGATCCCCACCGATGGCGGGCAGGAGGAGTAGCTGCATGGGACTGCGCACCACGTACCTCGGCAAGGCGGAGATCCAGGACCTGCTCGGCACGAACTCGTTCGGGATGTGGCGACTGCCGCGCCAGCACGGCGACTTCCCCGATCCCGAGACCGACATCTACTACGGCCCGTTCGACGAAAAGCCCGACGGGCCGGTGTGGGACGCCCACGACGTCTACCGGTGGGCTGCCCGCACTCCGGAGTTTCAGCACCGCGGCGCCGTCCTGCTGCGCCCGCTGCCTGGCCAGCGCCAGCCGGGGTGCTTCCTCGGCCACCAGGACACCACCCACGGTCCGGCCACCGACTGGCATACCGGCATCGGCGTCATCCGCATGCTCCACACCAGCGAGAGCCACGCCGCCGCAGCCATGGCCGCCGACCTCGCAGAGGAGCACAACCGCGAGATCGTCACCGTCTGCTCCCTGTACGGCGATCTCAATCCCGTCACCGGCCCGGCCCTGGTCGCCGCCGACACCGTCCAGCCCCGCATCGAGTACGAGGCGAGCTGGGCCCGCATCGTGAAGCTCACCGGACAGCCCCTCCCCTGGTGGCCCGACAACCTGCGCCGCTTCGAGGTCACCCGCCGCTGGCAACCAGGCTCCACGGCCGTGATCGCCGAGGTCCCCGCCAGGCCCCGCGAGAAGACCCTGCGCCGGACCGCGGCGAACAGCACCTTCAGCCAGACCGCTAAGGCGGCGCTGACCAACATGGCCGACGACATGCGCAACGACCGCGTCGAGGACGTCGCGCGCGACATCCAGACCTACGGCGACCACCTCGCGACCCCGGGGCGGCTCGTGATCGCGGCCACGCACGACACCCGCAACCACCCCATACCACTGGTGAAGGACGACGCCCTCCTGCGGCAGGGATGGGAGGAGATCACCCGCAGCACCGAACCGGACGCCGTCGAAGTCCTCGACATCGCGCTTGGCCGCCACCCCAAGCTGCTGCCCTTCGGGCGCTTCAACCAGATCCCGGTGGCCGACCACCCGCTCCTTGAGCGGTGGACCCGCCGTCTGGCCCTCTGCGATCCCACCGCCGGCCACGCCACCCTCGCCGAAGGCAAGACGGTCGACGCCTTCTTCACCGACCCCCTGACCGACATGCCGGTCGTTCGCACCAAGGACGATGACGAGAACCACGCTCGGTGGCTGTTCTACGCTCCGCTCTCCCTGCCGGTCGGCCGCGGCGAGTTGGCTTCCATCGTCCTGTACGGCCCCGTCTGGATCACGACCACGGACGGGTTCGTCCACCCGGCCCCCTGCACCCCCGGAGAACACCTGTGGTGGGGTAACGCGGGCGGCGAGCACCCCCGCGAGCTCTCCCACGTCGTCAACATCCTCCTCGACGACCTCGGAGCCCGCATCACCCTCGACAACTACTGGAACAGCGCTCCGGACGAGCTCACCCGCTTGTTCAACGAGGACCACAAGCAAGGCACCGAACTCACCCGCGCCGCACTACTCCACGCCCGCATCACCCCCAAGCCACGCCGCTGACCCACAGCAGCCCCGGCAGACGCCGCTGGCCGACCCCGCACGACGCGCGAGGTCGGCCAGCCCGGGTCCTGGAGATCACCGGCGCGGACCGGGTGTTTCCGGCCGAGGCGGACGTGCCCGCAGCTCGCCCCACCCACTGAACGCACCCCGAGGTTCCCGGGTGAGTACCTCTGCCGGTTGAGGGTGTGGCGCGTTGGGGTTACTCGCGAAGGCCTCGCCAGACGGGGTGGCGTAGGTGGCCGGGCCGGCCGTCGCGAGCATCGGTTCGATGTGCGGCAGCCTGGTCTGGGCGGCTCCTCTGGGCGCCATACCTTCCAGGATGAGCCGTCGGACACCGGGCGGGCACGCGATACCGCCGGGCGGCTCACCGCGGCCGCCCGCGCGCGACCATGGGGGTGAGCACCGATAGGCCCCGCTACCGCGCCGAGGACCTCGTCGAGGAGATCGCCCGGCCTGAGCGCCGCCTGCTCATCGCGGCCGTGGGCGAGGAGGCCTACCTCGTACGGCGACTCGACCCGCCGGCACCCGGGCGGCCGGACCCCGAGCCCCGGGAGAGCGCGTGGGCGCACGCCGGGTGCGAGGCGGCCACCCGGCCGGTCAGCGGGTGTGGTTGATGTAGGCGCGGGAGCCGTCGTGGAAGGTGACCGTGGCTCCGTGTCCGACGGCCGGTGGGGTGGGCCGGGTGGAGTAGAGGTCGACGGAGGCGATCTCGCCCGGGTCCGTCGCGAGCAGCTGGGCGATGAGGGCCCGCTCGACGATGGCGAGGTCGCTCGTCAGGGCCGGCACCTCCATCGCCGGCGGCTTCTCGCCCAGGACCGGGGCCGGATCGGTTTCGTCGGCCCAGGTCTCGCCCGGGGCGTTCAGGACGGCGACCTGCCACCGTGACGTGCGGCCGCCCGTGTCGACGACGACGCCGAAGGGATGCCGCTCGTGCCCGGCGTCGGCGAAGGTCCGCGCCGAGGCACCGGGCAGCGCGGCCGCGGCGTCGAGGAGCAGGTGCTGGACACGGGCAGGGCGCATGGGGGTGTCCTTCGGGGTGGGGTTCGGCGTCACGCTACCGGCCGCGGGTCCGGGCGGGCCCCGGGAAGGCCGTGCAGCTGACGTTTGATCACTCCGGCAGCTTATCGAACAATAGTTCTATGACTTCCGCCGTGCCGTTCTCCAGCCCCGCCCGTTCGCCTGAGCGGCCGGGTGATGCCGAGCGGGCGCCGCGGGAGCTGATGTCCCTGCCCGGCGCGTCCCGGGACGTGCGCAGGTGGCGGCTGGTGGAGATCCGCCTCGGCGGGCGGTGGCGGCCGGCGATGCTCACGGTGTGGAGGCGCCCGCCGGGCAGCGCGGTGTGGGTCGTCCACGTCACCTGGGGCCCGGAAGGCGCGGGGCCGGGCGCGGAGTCGTGGGGGTGGTTCCTGTTCGACAGGGGTCGGATCCGCCCTGTGCCCGCGCCCGCCGATCCGGCCCCGGCCATCGCCCCCTACTCGGGGACGTGGCGGGACGCGGTGCGGGTGCCGGGCGAGCTCGCCGGACCGGCCGGCACCGATCCGGGGGAGCGGTGCTGGCGTCTGGCCTGGCTCCGCGCGGACGACACGTGGCGCCCGGTTCTGGTCACCGCCCGCCGCCGACCCGGACCCGGTCTCCCGTGGATCGCCCATGCCCGCTGGGGCGAGGACAAGGCGGCCGCCTGGGTAGTGGCCGACGGTGTCACCCTGCGCCCGCTGCCGCGGTCCGAGCCGGCGGCCGACACCGAGGCGGACATGCCCGCGGCGCCTGTCGCGCCGCCGGCCCCGGCCACCCCGGGGAAGTCCGCGTGAACTTGGCCCCCGCCCCCGCTCCCGCCCCTGTGCCGGTTGCCGATCTCGCCGCCGAGCGCCGTGGCCGGCTCGCTGACCTGATGGATGCGACGTCCCCGGCCACCCGCGCCCGCCAGGCCCAGGCCACCGTCCTGCCCGTCCTGGGACCGCTCGCCCCTCTGGTCCCGCACGGCGGCCTGGCCAAGGGCAGCATCACCGAGGCCACCGACATGAGCCTGCTCCTGGCCCTCGCCGCCGGCCCGGCCACCGCGGACCGCTACGCGTGGTCGGCGGCCGTCGGGCTCCCCACCCTGGGGTTGGCGGCGGCCGCCGGCTACGGCATCGACCTGAAACGCCTCGTCGTCGCCGACCACCCCGGCGACCACTACGCGGAGGTGGTCACCGCGCTCGCCGCCGCCTGCCCGCTCGTCCTCGCCGCCGCACCCACCGACCTGGCCCCTCGCGCCCTCGACCGCCTCGCCGCCCACCTGCGCCGCACCGGCACCATCCTGATCACCCCCGGACCCTGGCCCGGCGCCCAGCTGCGCCTGGAGGTGACCGCTCGGTGGTGGTCGGGGCTGGGGGAGGGGCACGGGCAGCTGACCGGCCGGCGGGCGCGGGTGACGGTGTCGGGGCGGGGGTCGGCCGCGCGGCCGCGAGCCGCAGAGTTGTGGCTGCCGGACGGGACCGGCACGGTCGCCGTGGTGGAGGAGAGTACCGCCGTCGGGAGCCTGCCGGTGGATACGGCGGTCGCCGCCCGGGCGTAGCCGGCGGTGCCGTCCGGGACCGCCGGCGGGCGGGGCGTGCCGGGTATGGGTGGTGTCTGGCGCGCGGTGGTGGGGGTGAGTCAGGATGACGGGCATGACGCTACTGCTGGATGACCTGCGGGACCGGCGGCGACGGGCGGCGGGAGGCCCACCGGAGTGGGGCCAGGCCTGGGACCGGGTCCTGGAGCTGACCTCCGCGCCGTGGCAAGGGCGGGAGATGATCTGGGACAGCCCGG
>NZ_JBHYYB010000171.1:0-7443 GCF_042752535.1 Kitasatospora sp. NPDC059327
GGGGGGGGCGCACCACTACCCCCGCCCCCCCCCCGCCGCGTCCCGGGATGGTCCGACCGGATGACGTTCGCCCCGCACGCCGTCAGCACGCCGTGG
This sequence comes from Kitasatospora sp. NPDC059327, assembly GCF_042752535.1. Taxonomy (NCBI): domain Bacteria; kingdom Bacillati; phylum Actinomycetota; class Actinomycetes; order Kitasatosporales; family Streptomycetaceae; genus Kitasatospora; species Kitasatospora sp. NPDC059327. The sequence continues at coordinate 97 of NZ_JBHYYB010000171.1, forward strand.
GCAGCCGGACATCCGCCGTTCCGCTCCCTACGCTTCCGCCGTGAGCGCCCGGGCGATCATGGCCCCGGGTCCCCGACCCCAGGAACGGTGGAACGCATGAGACCGATGATCCGCGGCCGGCTCAGGGCCTGCGCCGCTGCCGGTGCGACGCTCGTGGCAGTGGCGGGTACCGTCGTCACCGGCCCGACAGCGGTGGCCCGGGACGACGACCTCGGGCCCGCCATCGAGGCGATCATGCACAAACCCGGCTACGAGCACGCGCAGTGGGGCGTGCTGGAGATCGACGCCGCGACCGGGGAGGTGATCCATTCGAGGAACGCGAACCAGTTCTTCATCCCGGGTTCGACCACCAAGCTGGTCACCATCTCCTCCGCCTGGCACACCCTCGGTCCCGACCACCGCTTCACCACGCCCGTGCTCGCCACCGGCACCCGCGACGGCTCCACGCTGCACGGGAACCTGGCCCTCGTCGCCCAGGGCGACCTGACGATGGGCGGGCGCACCAAGCCGGACGGCTCGGTCGACTACACCGACATCGACCACACCGAAGCCAGTCTGCCCGGCGCCTCCCTCACCCCGGAGAACCCGCTCGCCGGGCTGAACGAGATCGCCCGCCAGGTCCACGACGCCGGCATCACCCAGGTCGACGGCGATGTGATCGTCGACGCCCGGCTGTTCGCACTCCCGGACCTGGACCCGCAGCCCACCCCCCTGATCATCAACGACAACCTCATCGACCTGCTCACCACCCCCACCGCCCCCGGGGAGCCCGCCCGGCTGACCTGGCGCCCGCAGGTCGCCCCCTACCAGGTGACCTCCAGCGTTCGGACCGTGGAGGCCGGCGGCCCGACGAACGTCCAGGTCACCGCCTCCCCCGACGGGACGCGGATCTCGCTGTCCGGCACGATCGCCGCCGACGCCCAGCCACTGCTGCGGGTCTCCGACATCCAGAACCCCAACGACTTCGGCCGCACCGCGCTGATCGAGGCACTGGCCCGCGCCGGCGTCGGCGTCACGGCCGATCCGACCGGCCCCAACCGCGAGGACGCGCTGCCGGCCTCCTACGACGGCGACCCGCGGGTCGCCGCGTACGTCTCCCCGCCGTACAGCCAGTACGCGAAGCTGATCCTGAAGGTCAGCCACAACCTGGGCGCGAACCTGGCCCTGTGCAACATGGCCGTCGCGCGGGGCAGCCGCACCTGCTTCGACGCCTTCGCCACCGAGCACGCCTTCCTCAGCGACGTCGCCCACGTCGACCCGAAGCAGTTCCAGCTCGCCGACGGACGCGGCGGGGTGCCGGCGGACCGGGCCACCCCGATCGGCCTCGACCAGCTCCTCGCCTACTGGCTGGGCACTCCCGATGCCGACGCCTTCCGCCTCTCGCTGCCGATCCTGGGGGTCGACGGCAGCAACGGGATCTCCTGCACCACCGACTGCCCGGCCAAGGGCAAGGTCTTCGCCAAACCCGGCACCATCCTCGGCATCGACGAGCTCAACCAGCAGATCGCGGTCGGCGCCCAGGAGGAGGCCGGCTACCTGCAGACCGACGAGGGCTGCCTGCACCTCTTCTACATCGGCGTCACCGGCGCGGCCAGCCCCGATCTCGACAGCTTCATCGGCATCTTCGACGACGTCAACCAGATCTCCGCCCTGCTGCAGGAGCAGGCCTCGGCCGCCGAACGCCTTCGCACGACCGGGCCGTCCGGCGGACTCCGGGCCCGCTGAGCGCGCCGGTCGTCACCGGACGCGGCCGGCCCGGTGACGACCGGCCCGTAGGACCCGATCCGCCCGCCCGGCGCCCCTGCGTCGCGCGGGCGGATCGCGTGGCCGGCCCGCCGCGGTGGGACCCGCGACCGGTCCGCACGGTGCGCGCTCCCCGGTCCGGAGGCGCAGGCGCGCGTTCGGGACCGCGGCGTGCGCACGTCGACGGTGGGACCACCCTCGCGCGGGCGGGCAGGCGCACCGCACCCCTCCGACGGATCGTCGCACGCCCCCACCCTCCGGCAGCCCGCCCACCCGGGGCAGGGCAGCGGCCGGGATCCGGGGGCAGGAGGGGATGCCCGGGTCCCGGCCGTGGGAGGCCCGGCCGCTCGGGGGCGCGGCCGTGGTGCTCCGCAGCCCCTCCTAGGGGGTGGTGGGGCTGCTGTGACCGGAATGCTAGACCCGCCGGGCCGCCGTGAGAAGGGCTGTGAGCTGCTGTTTTCCGGGCGCGAGCATGCCATCCGGCGGCCGGCGGCAAGCCCCCGCCGACCGGGAACCCCCGCGACCGCGACCCCGGACGCGTCATCGCGGCGGCTAGGCGCACCAGAACAGGAACGGGGTACAGGTGGGCGTCGGCTTCGCGGTGGCGGTGCCCGAGGGCCGCGGGGAGACCGTCGGGGGTTGCGTGGTGGCCGGCGGGGCCGTGGTCGGCGCGGACGGAGCGGGCGGGGCCGGCTCCGGGGCACGGCTGGTCGTCGCCGCCGCAGGGGCGGTGCTCCTGGTGGGGGCGGCGGTGGAGGCGGAGACGGACACGCTGGGGCTCGGGCCGGTGCGCCGCGCGGTCGGCCCGACCGGGGCCGTGGTCGCGCCCGTGGCGGTGGCCGGTGCGGCGGGGGGCGTGGCGCTCGGCGACGGTGTCGCGACCGGTCCGTCGGCGACGGACGGGGGCGGCGCGCCCTCCGTCCCGTTGGCGGCCAGGGTCGCGACGCCGAGCCCCGCGACGGCCAGGCCGGCGACGGAGAGCACGAGCACACCCGGCCGCCGTGCGGACCGGCGCCCGGCCCGCCGGGAGCCGACCGGCGGGGCGGACCAGCTCGGCAACGGAGGTGGCGGACCGGCGGCCGGCGGCGGCACGGCGGCCTCCGGCGGCGTCTCCCGGGTGTCCGCGAGGGCCCCGCAGCCGGGGCAGGTCATCGCGCCGTTCAGGTGGCGGCGGCAGGGCGTGCAGTAGTCCATGTGATCTTCCCGTGCTGCCGGGGTCACCGGCACACACCGGTCGTCGTCGGCCGGTTCCGCGCACGTCGTCGCGCGCATGCGGAGCCTAGGCAGCTCGACCGTGAGGGTTCCAGACCGCGCCGTGGCGCTTTCGCGAAGAGATTGCGCGCCCTTCGCGGGAGCGGGCCCCGGCGACCCGGACCGTCACCCGCCTCGCGGCCGCCCGGATCGCCCGGCGGGCAGCGCAGCGACTCCAAGCCCTGCCCCGGGCGGCACGCTCCCGTCACGCCCTCGATCACGGCAGTGATCCCCGGACGTCGGCCGGGTCACCCCGAGGGCCACTCGGATCACCGTGAGTGCCCCTTCGATGACTGGATGTCACGCTCAATGGGTAGTCCACGAACAGTCAATGGTGAGGAGACACCGGATGAACAGCATCAACCCGCGCACGGGGCTCCGACTCGCGGCCGCCGCCCTGGCGGTCACCGCCCTGGCGGTCACCGCGCCCGCCGCCTCCGCGAAGAGCACCCAGGCCGGCCAGGCCGCCCGGGACGCCACCGCCTGCGCCCCCTCCCCCACCTACCACCTCCAGGCCCAGAACATCTACGGGGACTGGGAGCGCGCCGCCGAGGTCGACACCTCGATCAACGCCTGTGCCTTCACTCCCGCCAACGACTGGACGTTCGACGTCGTCCAGGCCGCGCCGAACCGCGGCTACGGGCTCGCCGGCTGGAAGGTCCGCGCCTGGTTCCAGAACCAGGACCAGACGCCCGACTACCGCACCGTCGTCCTCAAGATCCGCGTCGACCACTGCTACCCCAACGGCACATGCGCGAACGACCTCGCCGCGTTCGACGTGAAGTACCGGCTCTTCCGCGACACCTACACCCGACAGGTCATCACCGACACCTCCACCGAGGTGATCGGCGACGCCCGCGGCTGGCGCATCGACCCCCGCTCCTGAGCCCCGACCCGACAGAACAGGAATCGAGGCAACGATGCGCCCGGACCGCCCCGCCCCCGGCCACCGGCTCCGACACCGCTCCCACGGCGTCGTGACCGCCGTCGTCACCGCCCTGCTGACGCTGGCCACCGTCACGGCCGCCGCCCCCGCCCACGCGGCCGGCAGCGGTGCCGACCCCGCCCGCCGGGACTACGTCCTGCTGGCGCCCGCCCACGTCCCCCTGACCGAACCCGGCCACGAACAGCCCCTCGACCAGCTCCTCGGGCGCATCCGCGCGATGGAGCCCGGGCCCCAGGAGAACCACGCCCCGCGGGCCGGCCGGCGCTCGGGCCAGGACGAGCTGCCCGCCTACGAGTGCCGCGAGCAGGACGCGGCCTTCCACGACCAGGGCTACGGCAAGTCGCGGTTCGTCAGCTGCCAGGCCTTCGACCTCCACCCCACCCACGTCACCTGCTGGTGGATCTTCTGCTCCGTCACCGGCAGCGCGGACGCCGAGATGACCGACATCCAGTACGGCCACAACGCCCGCCGCGAGGTCGACGTCGTCCAGGTCTTCGACAACTGGCGCCTCGAAGGTGACATCGCCGAGGTGCCGCTCAGCGTCAACGTCACCTGCACCGCCCGCGAGGGCTTCGGCCCCTGCGTCGTCGACAGCGGATTCGGCGGCCCCTACGTCCAGCCCATCGGACTCTGGGCCGCCGAAGGCTCCATCACCAGCCGCTACTACTCGTTCCGCCAGGACGCGCCCGGCGGCCTCGGTGCCGCCCTCATCAGCTACGCCGACCTCGCCGCCCACGTCTCGGTCATCGGCGAGGGCGCGGCCAACCCCTACGACGGGCCGAACAGCGGGATCCGCTGCGACTCCGCGCCCTACCTCGTCACCACCGCCGCCGGCGAGGGCTGCGTCTTCCCCTGGGTCACCGAGACCCTGCACATCTACCGCGCCGACCACCCCGAGTCCGCCGACCACATCATCACCGCCCAGTACCACCCCGACCAGACCGTCCCCGACGCCCCGAACAAGCGGATCCCCGGCGCGCCCGGCGCCGCGCCGCTGCACCGGGTCGCGGACCAGGCCGCCATCGACGCCCACCGCGCCGTCGCCGTCGCCGCCTGCCAGACGTACTTCCCCAACTACGCCCACGAGGGCCTGGACTGCGACGAGTACCCCTTCGCGTCCACCCTCGAAGGCGCCGACGACAACCTCAAGAACTACAGCGTCGAACCCATCCACGACTGGGACAACCGCGGCTCCGGAGGCAAACTCAGCGCCTTCTACCAGAACCGGCGCATCCTCGGCAGCGACTTCACCAACGACCCCTTCCACGTCCAGGTCGACCCCTGACACGCCCCGTGGGCCCCCTGCCCGAACAGCCACCCGTCTCCCCGGTCACCTCTCCGGTCGCCGAGGTGGCCGTCGAGGTGCGCGCCGAGCACCACCTCTTCCACCTCGTCGACACCGCCGCCCCACCTGGCGGCGAGCCCGACGACGAACCGGAGACCCCGCGCCACGGCCAGCTCGCGACCACCGCGCCCGGAACGGGCACCGTCACCTTCAACAGCGCACTGTCCGACCACTATCCGCACGTCAGCCTCCAGCACTGGCGCACACCGCCGCCTCCGCCGCCGCCCGGCGACTGGCCCCATCAGGTCCGGCTCGCCGTCGACCTCCAGGGCGGCCGCCTCACCCTCGCCTCCGGCGTCTCCCGCCTCCCGACCGACGCGGCCCTGCGCCTCCCGCCCGGCCGCTACACACTCACCGCCTACCGCAGCGCGCTCCGGCCCACCCGCGAACCACTCCCCCGCGGGGCCGAGCAGTGGCTGCTGCGACTGTGGCCCGTGGCGGCGGTCGACGACGATCCGGCTCGCGACCGAGGGACGTGAGACAGGACTTGAGGCACCGTCAACTCCGCCGGGTGGCAGTCGACATGGTGAGAACGACAAGTCTGTTCCGGTGAGGAACAGGCACTCGAAGCCCTCGATCACGGGCCGCCGGAGCACCGGTGGCCCGTGGTGGCGCTCGACGTCGCCACGCGGACGCGAACAGCGGTCCACGAACCGCTGGTTCCCCCCACACCGAGAGCACTGGACGCGGACCGCCGGAAGGGCGGCGGGCCGGACTCCGAACGCGACCCCGGACTCCTCTGCCCCGAAACGCTGCGGTTATGCGCCCGTCACGGCCAGTACGTCCGCACTGGGCGATAGTTCCCCTATCCCTGTACGACGTGCCCGGCGAGCCGTACATTCGCTACAACAGCGGGTGATCGACGACGTAGTGGGAGTGGTTGTGGGAAACGGGAGCACCTTCGGCACCGACAGCGGTGTGGCCTCGACGATCGCGCTGTTGGAGGCTCAGCTTCCCGCGGTGCGGGAGCGGCAGCGCCGGGCAGCGGAGGACCTCGCCGCCGTCACCGCGGAACAGGACGCCATCAGCAGGGCCCTTGAGGGGTTGCGGCTGCTGTCCGACAAGCCCCTCAGCGGCGAGGGTGAGGGCCAGGAGGAGCCGCTCGCCGCCGAGTTGTCGCCGGTCCCGGCCGAGGCCGAGGCCCCGGTCGAGGCAGCGGTGGAGGCCCCTGCGGAGGCCGAGGCCGTGCAGGATGCCGCCTCGGCACCCGAGGCACCCGAGGCGGTCGATGCGGTCGATGCGGTCGATGCGGTCGCGAAGCCGACGGACAGCGCACCCAACGAGCCCGCCACGGTGGAGGCGGCGACCGCGACCGGCCCTGGGACCGGGACGAGGAAGACGGCCAGGAGGGCTCCCGCGAAGAAGGCCCCCGCGAGGAAGACTCCTGCCAAGGAGGCTCCTGCCGCGAAGGCCACCACCAAGAAGGCCACCACCAAGGAGACTTCTGCCGCGAAGACCGGCACGGCGAAGAAGGCCGGCGCGGGGAAGAAGGCCACGCCCGCCGCCGCGGCCGGCCGGGGAACGCGGGCCTCGGCCCCCGCCCCGAAGACGACGGATCCCAAGCCCGCGGCCCCGGCGGACGCCACGCCCAAGCCCCCGGCGAAGCGGGTGTCCGCGGCCAAGAAGGCGGCTGCGCAGCCGAGTCCCGCCACCGGTGAGGCCCCCGCCGAGGCACCGGCGCCGCAGACGGCCCGGCGGCGGAAGGTCGCGGACACGGAGCGGCTGCTGGAGGTGCTCGCCCAGGCGGCGGGCCCGCTGCGTGCCCGTGAGGTGACCGAACTGATCGGCCTGGACGCCCTGGCGGGCAACGTCAACGCGATCCGCACCCGGCTGGAGCGTCTCGCCAAGGAGGACCGGGCGCAGCGGACCGGCCGCGGCCTCTACACGGTGGCGGCGCGGCCCTCGGCCGGGAACTGACGGCCGGACGGCCGGCGACTCCGGTGGGCGGTCGCCGCCGGGTCGGCCGGGCGGGGCCCGGTCACCCACGACTCCGAGGTGACACCTGAGGGGAGGCGACCGCCCCGGCAGGAGCGACACCCACAGCGGTCGCCGGCCCCCGGCC
>NZ_JBHYYB010000171.1:7453-12395 GCF_042752535.1 Kitasatospora sp. NPDC059327
GGGGCCGGGACACCCACGACTCCGTGGTTACACCTGTGGGGAGGCGACGGCCCGGGCCGTCGCCTCCCCTCCTCGGTTCCCGGCCCGCGGACCTGTTCGTGCGTCGGCCCGGAGCGCGCCGCTCCCCGGTCAAGCGGGCCGGTGCAGGAGGTCCAGCAGGGGTGGGTCGAGCGGCCACGGCAGGCCGCCGGAGGCGGCGGCCGCGGCGGCGAGCCGCAGGGCGCCGAGCAGGGGCGGGCCGTCGGGCTCGCGGAGCCGGGCGGCGGGCAGGCCGGCGCTCAGCGCGTCGAGGGTCGCCCGGCGGAGCGGTTCCAGGCGGAAGAGGCCACCGGTGAGGGCCAGTCGGGGCTCCGGGAGACCGGCGGCGCGGGCGGCGGCCGCCGCGCTGGCGGCGATCTCCTCCCCCGCCCGCCGGACGATCGCGCCGGCGACCGGGCAGCCCTCCTCGGCCGCGGCCGCCACGTCGGGGGAGAACGCGGCGAGCAGCGCGGCACGGTCCGGGTGTGGCTGGAGCGCCGCCGGGAGGCCGGTCGCCGGGCCGTAGCGGCGTTCGGCCGCCGTCAGCAGCGCGGGCGATCCGCCGGTCCGTCCGTCGTACGCGCGCAGGGCCGCCTCCAGTCCGGCCCGGCCGAGCCAGCTGCCGCTGCCGCAGTCGCCGAGCAGCTGGCCCCAGCCGTCGGCACGCCGCCAGCCGGTCTCCGCGTGGTAGCCGATCGCGACCAGCCCGGTGCCGCCGGCCACGGTCACTCCGGCGTCCGTCCCCAGGGCGCCGACGTACGCGGCGATCGCGTCGCCGGCGAGGACGAGGCGTTCGGTCCCGGTGGCGCGGGCCAGCGGGCCGGGCAGGCGCTCCGCGAGGTCCCGTCCCAGCAGGGCCATCCCGGTGGCACCGACGGCGACCGCGCCGATCCGGGTACCGGAGGGCAACCCGGTTCTCAGCGCGGTGAGCGCGGGCAGCAGCCGGCCGAGCAGCGCGTCCGCGTCCTGACCGGCGGCCGCGGAGGAGACCCGGGCGGCTGCGGCCACCTCGACCGTCCGGGCCCGGGCGAGGTCGGTGGGCCACCCGCCGGGGGCGAGCGCCACCCGGATGCCGGACCCGCCGACGTCGACGCCCGTCACCCAGCCGTCCTCGTCGGCGGGTTCCGGCCCTGGCACGGCGGCGAGTCGCCCGCCCGGGCCGGCGCCGGGCCGCTCGCGGTCAGCCACGGTGACGCCGGGGGGTGCGGCCACGGGTGACGGCCTGGTGGGTGCGGTCGAGGGCGTCGGCGGCCCGGGTGTCGAGTCGTTGCGCCAGGCGGACGTAGAGGCAGTCCACCACGGTGAGTTGGGCGGTGCGGCTGACCGTGGCGCCGGTGCGCAGTTCGCTCTCCCGGCCGGCGAAGGTGAGGACGCGGGCGACGGCGGCGGCGAGCGGTGAGCCCGGGTCGCTGGTGAGGGCGACGGTGGTGGCGCCGCGCCGGGCGGCCTCGGCGACCGGGTCGAGGACCTCGGGGGTGCGGCCCGAGTAGGAGATGCCCAGGGCGACGTCGGCGGCGGTGAGATGGGCGGCGCCCATCAGGGCGCGGTGGACGTCGGAGTGGGCCGCGCAGACGAGGCCGAGGTGCTGGAGCTTGTACTCCAGGTCGGCGGCGACCACGGCGCCGGCGCCGGCCGCGTACACCTCGATCCGGCGGGCCGAGACCAGCGCGTCGACCACCGTGTCCAGGGCGTCGAGGTCGAGTTGGGCGGCGGTGTCCTCGGCGGCCCGGGCGGTGAGGCGGGCCACCTTGGTGACGACCGTGCGGGTGTCGTCCCCGGCGGCGATGTCCCCGTCGGCGCCGACCCGAACGGCGAACTCGTCGGCGGCCGCCACCTGGGCGGCGGCGAGCGCCAGTCGCAGATCGGGGTAGCCGCGCAGGCCGACGGTGCGACAGAACCGCGTCACCGAGGTGTCGGAAACGCCTGCCTCCGCCGCCAGTTGACTGATGCTCAGGGCCGCCGCGCCGGCCGGGTCGGCCAGGACGCGTTCGGCCACCGCGCGTTCCACCGGCGACAGGGAGGGCAGCCTGCCCCGCAGTCGCACCATCAGAGCCTGGGCCGACGTGCGGTCCACGACATCCCTCCCACATCCTGTTGCCCGCCGATGTTGCTCTTCCACATTCGAAGAGTCCTGTGCGAGAATCCTCGACATCCCGACGGGTGTCAACCGCGGGTGTGTCCGAAGTGTGCCACCACGACCCCGGAGAGGAGAGCGCGCCGTGTCCCGTGCCGTCGTCCTCACCACCCGGGCCCACGTGGACCTCTGTCGCGTCACCACCGCCGCCTGTCCGGCCGCCGCGCCCCTTCGCTGACACCCCGCGCCGCCCGGCCCCCGCCGCCGCGCTCACACACCCGCCCCGGGCTCCGGGCTGCCCTGGGCCACGCGCTCGACGCCTCCGGGGGCCGGGGCGTCTGTCTCTTCCCCGGTGAGGGCCTGGACGGACCGAAGGCCCGCCCGCTCGCCGACGCCCTCGACTGAAGCCCCCCTTCCCGCATGCGCCCCTCGACCTCGGGGCGGGGTCCGTCGCCGGACCCCGCCCCGCCCTCCCCCGTCCCCGCACCACACCGGGAGCCCCCGTGCACCACCTGCCGCCCACCGAGGCGCGCAATCCCCGCAGCACCGGCATCGACCGGCTCGACGCGCTCGGCGTCCTGCGGCTGATCAACGCCGAGGACGCCACCGTGCCCGCCGCCGTGGCGGCCGCCCTGCCGACGCTGTCCCGCGCGGTGGACGCCGCCGTCACCGCCCTGCGGACCGGCCGCACCGTGCACTACGTCGGCGCCGGCTCCTCCGGCCGCTACGCCACCCTGGACGCGGCCGAACTGCCCCCCACCTACGGGCTGGCACCCGACCGGATCCGGGTCCACCTGGCCGGCGGGCCGGCCGCGCTCACCCGGGCGGCGGAGGACGCCGAGGACAGCGAGGAGGCCGGCCGGGCCGCGCTCGCCGGAGCGGTGGCGGGCGACGTGGTGCTCGGCCTCGCCGCCAGCGGCCGGACCCCGTACGTGGCGGGCGCGCTGCGGGCGGCCCGCGCCGCCGGTGCGGTGACCGTCCTGGTCAGCGCCGACCCCGAGGCGCCACTGGCGGACCTCGCCGACCTGCACGTCTGCGTCGAGTCGGGCCCCGAGGTGATCACCGGCTCGACCCGGATGAAGGCCGGCACCGCGCAGAAGCTGGTACTGCACGGCTTCTCGACGGCCGTGATGATCCGGCTCGGCCGCACCTGGTCCAACCTCATGACCGAGGTCGCGGCCGGGAACCGCAAGCTCGCCGCCCGCACACTCACCCTGCTCGCCCAGGCCTCCGGCGCCGGACCGGAGGCCTGCCGGGCCGCGCTGGCCGCCACCGACGGCGACCTCAAGGCCGCCCTCGTGGTGCTGCTCGCCGACGCCGACCCGGCCACCGCGCGCGCCGCGCTGGCGAGCGGCGGCGGGACGGTGCGGGGCGCGCTGGACGTGCTCCGCCCGGCGTCCGTCCGATGTCCGGGCGAGGTGCCCGCCGGGGCCGCCGATCCGCTCGCCGCGAGCGCGCCTCCCGCCCCGGCGGCCCCGGGCGGCGCGCAGGCGCCGATCGCCGCGCCCTCCGCCTCGCCCACCCGACCGTGACCACGGGCGCCCGGCGCGCGGCCCACCGGCCGCCGCCGGCTCACCACCGGACCGCACCGCACTGCCACACCGCACTGCCACACCGCACTGCCGCACCGCACTGCCGCACCGCACTGCCGCACCGCAGCAGACCGCACTGACAGAGGAGTCCCACTCATGCACCGCCCCCGCCGCTACCGCCGCCTCGCCGTCGCACTCGCCGTCGGCGCACTGACCCTGACCGCCTGCGCCTCCACCGGCCGCACCACCGGGTCCGCCGGCGCGGCGCCCGCCCCGCAGGACGCGCTGCCGACCGCCGTCCCGGCCGGTACCGAGCTCCGGATCGGCGACCAGAACGCCCAGCTGGAGACGCTGCTCAAGGCCTCCGCCCAGGACCAGGGCACCGCGTACAAGCTCGGGTACAACGCCTTCCAGGGCGGCCCCGCGATCCTGGAGGCCTTCCGCGCCGGCTCGCTCGACGTCGGCATCGTCGCGGAGACGCCCGCCATCTTCGCCCAGGCCGCCCAGCAGGACGTCAAGGTGGTCGGGGTCGCCCAGACCAGCCGCTCCGCCGTCCACCTGGTGACCTCGCCCGGCAATCCGGCGCGGACCGTCGCCGAGCTCAAGGGCAAGAAGATCGCCTACACCGAGGACACCACCTTCCAGCCCGCCGTCCTCAACGCGCTCAAGCGCGCCGGGCTGCGGACCACCGACGTCACCCTGGTCAACCTCCAGGTCCTGGACATCCCCGCCGCGCTGCAGAGCGGTCAGATCGACGCCGCCGCCCTCACCGAGCCGCTCGCCTCCAAGTACCTGCTGCCCAACGCCGAGAAGGGCGCGCACGAGATCACCGACGACAAGGACCTCACCAGCGGCCTGCTGCTGCTCATCACCCCCGGCAAGACCCTCCGGGACCCGCCGCGCACCGCCGCGCTGGCCGATCTGACCGCCCGTTGGGTCAAGTCGCTGACCTGGCAGAACGCCAACGAGGCCGGATGGGTGGAGCAGTACTACGTGAAGAAGCAGAACATCCCCGCCGCCACCGGGACGCAGATCTACCGCAACACCGGCACCGCGGTGTTCCCCCCGTACGACCGGGCCGTCGCCGACCACCAGGCCATCGCCGACCTGCTCGCGGACGCCGGGGCGCTCCCCGGGAAGCTCGACGTGTCGGGCGAGTTCGACCGCCGCTTCGAGGCCGTCCAGCGCCAGGCCCTGGCCGGCTGAGCGGCACCCGGCGATCCCCCGAGAGACATCTCGCGTGCCTAACTAGTCAAGCCGTCGCGGCCAGAGCCGCTGAGGGACCGGAGGTGAACGCATGTTGTTCGTCGAAGAGCTG